>CALXXB010000001.1 GCA_944392525.1 uncultured Clostridia bacterium
AGGAGGGAGTTAGAATGGCACAACCAAAAAGAAGATGGTCAAAAGCAAGAACACACAAAAAAAGATCAACATGGAAAAAAGAACAACCAACTTTAGCAACTTGTCCACGTTGTCATGAACCAATAATGCCACATAGAGTTTGTAAAAACTGTGGATATTATGATGGAAAAGAAATAGTAGCTAAAAAAGAAACTGAAAATGCGTAAATAAGAAAATAACACTTGTTATAAACAGGTGTTATTTTTTCTTGACATTATGAAAAATATAATGTAAAATCTAAAAGACGACAAAGTGTCATAAGGAAGGTGATTAGTATGCCATCAAGGACTTTTTTTAATTTGAAGGAAGAGAAAAAGGAAAGAATAGAAAAAGCATTAATTCATGAATTTGGTAAAGGCTCTTTTGAACAAGCATCAATTACAAATATAATAAACGAAGCCGGAATTCCAAGAGGAAGTTTTTATCAATACTTTGAAGATAAGAAAGATGCAGTACAGTACTTGATAGAAAAGTTTATAACAATAGATCATGAAAAGATGTATCAAAGTTTAGTAGAATCTAAAGGAGATATATTTGAAACTGCGCTTAAAGTATATGATTATAGAACTGATGAAGATATTCTTAATTTTGATATAGGACTTGCGAGAAATATATTAGAAGAATTAAGAAAAAATAATATTAATGTTTTTGAAAAAACAGAAATATTAAAAAATAAGAAATCATTAACAGAACTTGTGAATAAAGAACAATTAAAATTAGAATCAGAAGAAGATTTTTATTATTTTTTAAGAATTATAACAGCAATAACTAGATCTGTTACAATGGAAGTATTTTCAGAAAGAATGTCTAAAGAAGAAGGACGAAAGATGCTAGAAAAAGAATTGGAAATTATGAAAATGGGCATGAAAAAGTAAATAAGTACTTGTCTAAACATTATTAATTTGGTATATTATATATGTAATAAATAATGTAAAGAAGGTAATAACTATGTGGAAGAAGTTTTTGAAAAAATCAGGTTGGACAGATATTATTGTTTCATTAATATTTGTAATATTTGGAATAATGTTAATTTCAAGACCTGAAGCAATAATATCAGTAATTTCAATATTATTAGGAGCAATATTTATTGTAATGGGAGTGCTAAAAATAATTGATTATTATTCAAATGGTAAACAAGATAACTATTTGATTGCAATAGCAACAGTTCTCATTTTAGTTGGAATTATCATAATGTTTTGTGCAGACATTATTATATCAGCATTTGGAATATTGATAGCTATATGGATTATATATAGTGGAATAATGAACTTGCAGACTGTACTTATATGGAAGGATTATAAATCAAAGTTATGGCTTGTAACATTACTTCTTGCAATTGTTACTATAATTGTTGGCATTTATATATTAATAAATTATAAAGCACTTTTACAAACAATAGGTGTTGCAATTCTTATTTATGGATTAGTTGATATTATAGAAAGCTTTATTTTTATAAAAAAAGTTGATAATTATTTAGATTAATATAAAAAGTAGAGATGTAAATTGTAGAATTTACATCTTTTTTTGTGGCATTTGTCGTATTTGTTCATATAATAAAAGTAAAAGGAGGAGGAAAAATGTTTAGAAATAGAAGATGTTATTGTATGAACAACAGTTATCAAAATAATTCATGTGAGTTACAAGATGACATTTTAGAAAATAAATGTAATAATGTTACTTCTTATGAAGATTATGATGACGGTTGCGGTTGTGGATTTGACGAAGAATATAATGCATTTCCAGAAAATCCAATGTTAGCTCAAAGTTATGTTCCATATCAATATATGGATAAAACATTTAAACCATGTGTTGGTTTAAAAATGGGAACAATATTCCCTGAATTAGTTAGCCCTTATGTTCCTTGTCAATCTATGGAAGAAATAAATTTTATAAGGGAAACAAATACTATTGGGAAGGGGTGTAATAAATGTTGTTAAATGAAAATAGAAATTGTTCTTGTAATAATATGGATAACGAAAATGAAGATGATGGAAGAAGAATAGACTGTGAAAGAAAAGAAGAATTATTACAAAACATAAGATGCCTAGAATTTGCAATTAATGAACTTGCTTTATATTTAGATACTCATCCTGAAGACAGAAAAGCACTTTGTTTGCATAAAAAATACTGTAATGAATTAAAACAATTAAGAGATATGTATCAAAAGGTTTATGGACCTCTAACAATAACTTACCCTTGTAATAAATGGAGATGGCTTGAAGAACCATGGCCTTGGGAAGGAGGAGAAGACTAAATGTGGACTTATAATAAAATGTTACAATATCCAATTAATATAAAATGTACAGACCCAAAACTTGCTAAAGTAATAATATCTCAATATGGAGGTCCTGATGGTGAACTTGCTGCATCACTTAGATATTTATCACAAAGATTTGGTATGCCAGACCAAAAATCAAAAGCTGTTCTTAACGATATAGGAACTGAGGAACTAGCACACCTTGAGATGGTAGGAACTATTGTTCACCAATTAACTAAAAATGCTTCAATTGAAGAAATAGAAAAAGCAGGTCTTAGTAGCTATTATACAGATCATGGTGTAGATGTATATCCACAATCTGCTGCAGGTACACCTTTTACTGCCGCGTATATTGCTTGTAAAGGTGATCCGATAGCAAATTTACAGGAAGATTTAGCAGCTGAACAAAAAGCAAGAGCAACCTATGAAAAATTAATAGATTTATGTAGAGATAATCCTGATGTATTAGACCCATTAAGATATTTAAGAGAAAGAGAAGTAGTACACTTCCAAAGATTTGGAGAAGCACTTCGCGGAGTACAAGATAAGCTAGCTGAAAAGAAATTTTATATGAATAATATGAAAAACAACAATTGTGGTTGTAATTAAAAAGAAAACTCCTATATTCTATATAGGAGTTTATTCTTTGCTACAAACAATAATATACCATAATTTATTTCTATCTTCTTCATTTTTTAGATATGGTTTATATATTGTATAGCCAGTATCAGAAATAAGTTGTTCAAAAGATTTTTTAGTATATCTATGTCTAAATCTACTTATATGCCCAGAATAATCCACTTTTTCTAGAATACCTTCATCATCTATATCATTAACAGTAGTAGTAATAATTAAATAACCATCAGATTTTAACCAAGGTTTTATTTTATTTAATAATTTTCTAGCGTCTACTATAGGAAAATTATGGATTACAGCAGACATAAAGACAATATCAAAGCTTTCTTCAGGGAAATTACATTCTAAAATATTATTATTAATAAGATTAACTTCAGGAAAATTAGATTTTAGTATATTACACATATTTTTAGAAAGTTCAACAGCTGTTACTGTACTATTGAAATTTCTTAAAACATTTAAATTAATTCCTTTACCTGGACCAACTTCCAAAACATTAGCAGAGTCTTTTAGATTTATATCTTTGTATACGCTCGTCCAAAAATCTTCGTTAATTAAATAATTCCTTTTGTTATATTCGTTTGCTAATTTGTCATAAGCATCTCTATTTAGTTTAATATAGTCCATAAAATTACCTCCTTATTTATTATATATTTTATATTTTATTTTAGTATAATTCAATATATTTTAATATTATTGTGTTCATTTCTTATATATTTACGAGTTGTAAATTATAAGATTTTATGATATACTTTTTGTGTAAAAGGAGAGAGAAAATGGTTGATTTACATATACATTCAGTGTATTCTGATGGAAGTAAAACAGTAGAAGAAATTTTAAAAATATGTGAAGAAAAGAAACTAGAATATATATCAATAACAGACCATAATACTGCCAAGCAATATGAAGATAAGGCATTAAAAAATAACAATATTTTTAGTGGTAAAGTTATAAAAGGAGCAGAATTAAATGCAGTATTCCAAGACAAAAATATTGAAATATTAGGTTATAATATAAATCCTGATATAATAAATGAATGGTGTAAGAAGTATTATTCTGAAGAAAAATTAGAAGAACAACAAGAAATATGTTGTAAAAGATTGTTAGATATATGTGATAAACAAGGACTTATATATGATGAGAGTAAAATAATAAAACCTAAAGCAACAGGATATGTAGAAATTTCAATCTATAATGAACTTATGAAACATAAAGAAAATTATGAAATATTAGGAGAATTCACAGAATCTCTTGGTGTGTTTTTTAGAAAAGGTTTAGCAAATCCTCAAAGTGTTTATTTTGTAAATCGTATAGAGTTTAGACCAAAGTATAAAGAAGTAGTAGATATTATTCATGAATCTGGAGGAAAAGCATTTTTAGCACATCCGTTTGAGTATAAGTTTGAAGATACGATAGGATTTATAAATGATTTAAGAAAAGAGCTTGAATTAGATGGAATAGAGTGTTTCCATCCATCAGCAAATCAAGAAGAGAGAAAAACGTTAGTCCAATATGCAAAGAAAAATAAATTATATATGAGTGGTGGTAGTGATTATCACGGTGATTCAAAACCAGATATAGAAATTGGTATAGGAAGAGGAGATTTAAATATATCTAAAGAAATTTTAGAATGGTTATAGAGAACTTGAATTTCTTGAAACATGCATATTTATATGATATAATATGCATGTTTTGTTGTTATTAACAGATTTATACAATTTAATGACCTATTGTCATCAAATTAAAGGAAGGATGGACATTAAATGTGTAAACATACAAAAAAATTCTTTATGACCGAAGGCAAAAAGCGGAGTTTTCTAGCATTTATACTGTATTCTTTAATTGTAATAGAAGCTATAGGAACGTTTCTAGGTATAAGCATACCAGGGCTATTAAGGATAGTTATTAGTATTATTATGATAGTTACATTTTCTTTAGGGCTAATTATGGATTGCGAAGTTTGCTGGAATAAGAAAGATGAAGAAACGGGAGACGAACAGCCAATAAGAAAAATTGCAAACGAAATTTTGAAGTTTATTCCAGTATGGCTAGTCTCTATTATAATAGGTTCTATTCTTACAAGTTTGTTTGGCGAACCAACTAATCAAATAAGAATAGAGGAAGAATTTGAAGGACTATCTCTTTTTTATCTGATTGATATGGTTATTTGTACTCCAATCATTGAGGAGTACCTTTTCCGGTTTTTACCACACAAGTTCATAAAAAATCAAGTTTTGTATATCATCATTTCAAGTATAGTATTTGCTGGAATGCATGTAGTAGATGACCCAAACGCATTCTATCACATATGGATATATATGATTAGACCGATTTATTATGCATATCGTTACTATAAGACACAAGACATTAGGGTAACAATATCTTTTCATGCATTTAATAATCTAATATCAACACTTATGATGGTAATTTAGTGTTTCAATCTAAACAGGCTTCTATTGTAGAGGCCTGTTTTCTTTCGTATTTTTATATTTTAGTTTTATGTTTTGGTTGAATAATTAAGAATCTTGTGATATTATAAGCTAAAATTAAATAGGAAGAAGGATGTTGAAATGGAAAATTATAAAACAAATTACAGAAGAACTGTAGCTATTGTTATGGTTATAATTTTATTATTAGTTGTGCTTACAGGAATATCTTATTATAGAGATGTGGAAATAGTAACAAATATTTGCTTAAGCTTTTTAATTGCTTGTACTACAGGAGTGGTAATTGAAGTAATTAACGGTTCAAGAGAAAAAGATTCTAGAAAACAAGTAGAATATATAAAAGAACTAGAAGAAATGAAATATAAAATTATTAAATTTAGAAAAGGATTAAGTAATTTATCAAGAAATCGCAATAGATACAGCTTTTTTAATCAAGCTGATAGATTAATGGAAGATGCAAGCAAGTTAAATGAACAAATAAATTATTTATATGAGAATGAAACTAAGAAAAGTTTAATTAAGAAATTTTTATATAATCAAGAAATAAACTTAGAACATAAAATTACTAGTGTAGAAGAAATAAGAGAAGATATAATAAATATGACTGATAAGAGAAGTATATTAAAGAAACTTTCACGTTATAACCATAATTTGGACAAGCTATTATATAATATAAATAGAGAATTAGGAATTAAATAGGAAGATATTATGGAGTTAAATATAGAAAAAGAATTGTTCGATATGCAAGACAAAAAATATCAGGAATTTCAAAAAAAGTTATGCCCTGGAACAGAAAGTATTATTGGAATTAGAGTTCCAATACTTAGAAATTATGCTAAAGAGTTATTAAAGAAGTATAATTTTAAAGATATAATGGAATGTATAAATGATAATTATTATGAAGAAATAATGCTTCAAGGAATGTTAATAGGTGGAGCAAAGGAAGAGTTTAATGTCCTTATAAATTATATAGAAGAATTTATTCCTAAAATAGATAACTGGGCAGTTTGTGATACCTTTTGTGCAGGATTAAAGATAACTAAAAAGAATAAAGATGAAATGTGGCTTTTTTTAAAGAAGTATTTAAAATCTAGAAAAGAATTTGAAGCTAGATTTGGTATTGTTATGATACTTGATTATTTTATAGATGAAGAACATTTAGAAGAAAATTTCAAGATATTTAACAAGGTTAAAGTGGATAGATATTATGTACAGATGGCAGTTGCATGGGCTATATCTATTTGCCTAATTAAATATTATGATAGGACAGTTAAATATTTACAAGAAGAAGCGGATTTAGATAATTTTACATACAACAAATCAATACAAAAAGCAACAGAATCTTATAGAATTACAGATAAGCAAAAAGATTTTTTAAGAAGTATGAAAAAATAAATATTAATTTTTTGTAAAAACTGTTTATTGAAAAAATTATTTATGTTATAGTGTTATAGTAAAAAATATATTAAGGGAGAAAGATACATGGGAAAAGGAAAAAGAGTAATGGTAAAAGAACCAAAGAAAAATAAGACTAGAAGGATGTCAAGTCAGGAAGTTGAACGAAAAAAGAAATTAATTAAAAGAACGTTTTTTACAATTGTAGCATTACTTGTTATTTTTATAGTTGCTATGATTGCTAATAATTATATTATTTTAGACAATAATGAAAGAACAAATTTAGTAATAAATAATAAGAATGTAACAACTAATTTAAAAAATGATGTTTTAATAGAGGATGATATAATATATTTATCAGAAGCGGATGTTGCAAATTTCTTTGATAAACATATATATTATGATAAAGATATAAATAAAATAATTACTACTTATGAGAAAAAAATAGCAGAAATTGGTTTTGATGAAAATGTAATAAATATAAATGGGTCAGATAAAGAAATATATGCACATGCGATTGAAAAAGACGGAGAAGTTTATTTACCTGTTTCTGAGATGGCAGATGTGTATGATGTAGAGATACAAAATATCCCAGAAACGAATGTTATTACAATGGATTCTTTAGATAGAGAACAAAAAAGAGCTATTATAAATAAAGATACTGCTGTAAAGTCTTCTACTAATTTTATATCAAGAACAGTAGATAGAGTTGATAAGGGAGAAGCTGTTATAGTAGTTTCAACTGATGGTAAATATTCTAGAATTAGAACATCAGATGGAAAAATTGGTGTTATTAAATCAAATAGATTAGAAAATGAATTTACTATAAGAGAGAATATGGAAGATGAAAAACAAGTGGAAGGAAAAGTAAATCTTACTTGGGATTATTTCTCTGAGTATGGTTCTGCACCTGATAGAAGTGGAACTACTATAGATGGAGTAAATGTTGTATCACCGGCATTTTTCTATTTAGATACAGATGGAGAACTTGAAGAAAATGTTGGAAGTGAGGGACAAGCTTATATAGAGTGGGCTCATAATAATGGATACAAAGTATGGCCAATGGTATCTAATGCTGTTGCAGCAAATGAAAGTTTAGATATTACTTCTAATATAATGAATAGCTATGAAAATAGAAAAGAACTAATAGAAGATATTGTTGAAAAATGCGTAGAATATGATTTAGATGGTATCAATATAGATTTTGAAAATATGTATGCAGAAGATAAGGACATGTATTCTAGATTTATAATAGAACTTACACCAAGATTAAAAGAAATAGGAATGGTAACATCCGTTGACGTAACAGCTCCTGATGGAGGAGAAACTTGGTCATTATGTTTTGATAGAAATCTTATAGGAGATGTGGCAGATTATATTGTGTTTATGGCTTATGATCAAAATGGAGTTTCTAGCGCAGAACCTGGAACAACAGCAGGATATAATTGGGTTAAGTTAAATCTTGTTAAATTCCTACAAACAGAAGATATAGATTCAGAAAAAATTATACTTGGTATCCCATTATATACAAGAGTTTGGACAACTAATTCTTCTGGTAATGTAATTGGCAGAAGTACAATTGATATGAAAGATATAGACAGTGTTATTCCTGCAGGTGTGGAGAAAAAATGGGACGATGACTTAAAACAAAACTATGTAGAATATACTGATGGAGCAAACAAAAGACAAATATGGATTGAAGATATAGATTCTTTAAAGGCAAAAGTATCTTTAGTAAAAGAAAATGATTTAGCCGGTGTTGCTTCATGGCAAAAAGATATGGAATCAGATGATGTATGGCAGATGTTAAAAACTGAATTATCAGAATAATAAATAAAAAAACGACGGAAACTGCTTGACATTAACGTTTTGGATATATATAATACTAAAAAAGCACTTTGGAGGTAATTTTGACAGATGCAAAAAAAGGACGTGTTTTTTACAACTAATAAATACGATAATTTAACAGATGAACAAATAGTAGGAAAAGTACATGATGGAGATGAAGAAGCTTTAGCATACATTTTAGAAAAATATAAAGAACTTGTAAATATGAAAGTTGGAAAATACTTTATAGTTGGGGCTGAAAAAGAAGATACTGTTCAAGAAGGTATGATAGGATTATTTAAAGCGATAAAAAGTTTTGATAATACAAAACAAAATTCTTTTAAATCTTTTGCAAATATATGTATAGAAAGACAATTAATAACAGCAATAAAAAGTTCTAACAGACAAAAACATATGCCACTCAATTCATATTTATCATTAAATACAGCTGCTTATGATAATAATGAAGATGATAGTGTTGAGTTATTGGAAAGATTTAATAGCAATACAATAGAGGACCCTCTAGATACAATAATGAAACAAGAGTATTATAAGGAAGTAGAAGATGCAGTTAATAAAAGTTTAAGTAAGTTTGAAAAACAAGTTCTAGATAGATTTTTAAAAGGAGAAAGTTATGTAAAAATTGCAGAAAAATTAGATTCTCCTGTAAAATCAGTGGATAATGCAATTCAAAGAATAAGAAAAAAAGCAATAAAGAATATAACGAGTAATAAGAGTCGACATGAATAATGTCGGCTTTTTTTATTTTCTCGTGGACAAACAAAAAATATAGTGTTATACTCTTAAAGTGAAATTAAAATGCGGAAAAATGATAGGAGGAATACAAATGTTTAATAATGAAAATATAGATAATATTGTTAAAATAAAAGTAATAGGAGTAGGTGGAGGAGGAAATAATGCAGCTCTACACATAATTAATGGAAAAGTAAAAAATATAGAAACATATTTATTGAATACAGAAATGGGAGTACTAAGAAGAACAAATTATAGAAATATATTACAAATAGGAAAAGAAACGACAAAAGGACTTGGTGCGGGAGCAAATGAAGCAGTGGGAGAGAAAGCAGCAAGAGAAAGTAAAGAAGAAATTGAAAATATATTACAAAATACAGATATGCTATTTATAACTGCTGGTATGGGAGGCGGAACTGGAACAGGTGCAGCACCAGTGGTTGCAGAAATTGCTAAAGAGATGGGAATTTTAACTGTTGGTGTTGTTACTAAGCCTTTTATGTTTGAAGGAAAACTAAGAGAAATGAGGGCTGAAGCAGGAATAAAAAAATTAAAAGAAAATGTAAATGCGCTAATTGTAATTTTAAATGATAATCTATTAAAGGTTGCAAATAAAAATACACCTCTAAGAGAAGCTTTTTTACTTGCTGATGATGTTGTAAAACAAGGTATACAAAGTATTACAGATTTGATTACAACAGTTGGTGAAATAAACCTTGATTTTGCAGATATAAAGACTATATTTGGATATAAAGGAAAAGCTTACATGGGAATAGGAAGAGCAGGAGGAGAAGCAAGAGTAGAAGAAGCCATAAAACAAGCAATAGAAAATCCATTAACAGAAAATAAAATAGATAATGCAAAAGGTGTTATATTTAATGTAACAGGCGGAGAAGACTTAAGTTTAACAGAAATAGATAGTGCTATTAAATTAATAAATGATAAAGTAGATAGCGAAGCAAATATTATTTTTGGAACAGTAATAGATAAGAGCCTTGATGATGAGGTTGTTGTAACTGTTATTGCGACAGGTATTGAATAAAATAAAAACACATCCCAAAAGAATGTGTTTATGGGGCTTCCAACGGGAATTGAACCCGTGACCTCTACCTTACCAAGGTAGCACTCTACCAACTGAGCTATGGAAGCACATAAAGAAATTATATAATAATATATAAAAAAAGTAAAGAAAATCTTGACTTTTTACAAAAAAGATATTAAACTATTAACATAAGGTAAAAAACTAGTAAGAGACGAGTAAAGTAGAGATTACTTTTAGAGAGAATTAGTCATAGGCTGGAAGCTAATTTAAGCAAATCTATTTGAAAACTAACTCTTCAGAGGTTTCTAGTGAATAAGCTAGACGTTTAAGATACGTTATAATCTTAAAATTAAGTAAAAAATAGGATGGAACCGTGTAAATTGCACTCCTATGGATATTAAAGTCCATGGGAGTTTTTTGATGGATTAAAAGATAAAAATTTTTTTTCAAGAAGAAGCATCCCCAATGGACATAAGGAGGTTTTAGTATGATTAAAGTTACTTTAAAAGACGGATCTATTTTAGAGGTCGAAAAAGGATGTAGCATTTTAGATGTTGCAAAAAAAATCAGTGAAGGTTTAGCAAGAAACATGACTTGCGGAGAAGTAAATGGCGAAATTAAAGATTTAAGATATGAGCTAAATGAAGATTGTTCTTTAGTTATCCATACTTTTTCTGATGATGATTTAGAAGGAAAGAAAGCTTATTGGCATACAACATCTCATATTATGGCACAAGCTGTAAAAAGATTATTCCCAGAAGCTAAAATTGCAATAGGACCTGCTATTGAGAATGGTTTCTATTATGATTTTGATGTAGAAAAACCATTTACAGATGAAGATAAGGCAAATATTGAACAAGAAATGAAAAAGATTATAAAAGAAAATTTAGAAATTGAAAGATTTTCTTTACCTAAAAATGAAGCTCTAGAATTAATGAAAGATGAGCCTTATAAAGTTGAACTAATTGAAGATTTAGCTGAAGGTGAAGAAATTAGTTTTTACAAACAAGGAGATTTTACAGACCTTTGTGCAGGACCTCATTTAATTAGCACAGGGAAAATTAAAACTGTAAAAATATTATCATCTTCAGGAGCATACTGGAGAGGTGATGAAAAAAATAAAATGCTTCAAAGAATCTATGCAATTTCATTCCCTAAAGCAAGTCAACTTGAAGAATATTTACAATTCTTAGAAGAGGCAAAACAAAGAGACCATAGAAAATTAGGAAAAGATTTAGAAATATTTATGACTCATAAATTAGTTGGAGCAGGACTTCCTATGTATTTACCAAATGGAGCGACTATAAGAAGAATATTAGAAAGATATATTCAAGATAAAGAAATTGCTTTGGGTTATGAACATGTATATACTCCATCACTTGCAAATGTTGAATTATATAAAGTAAGTGGACATTGGGACCATTATAAAGAAGATATGTTCCCAGCTATGAAGATGGATAACGAGGAAATGGTTTTAAGACCAATGAACTGTCCTCACCATATGTTAATTTATAAGAGTAAAATGCGTTCATATCGTGATTTACCTATTAGAATTGGTGAACTTGCACATGATTTCAGATATGAAGCAAGTGGAAGTGTTTGTGGATTAGAGAGAGTTCGTGAGATGTGTCAAAATGATGCTCACCTTTTTGTAAGACCAGACCAAATTAAAGAAGAAGTTGGAAATATTTTAAATTTAATTAAAGAAGTTTATCAAAAAGATTTTGGCTTCCCAGCTTCAAGCTTTAAATATAGATTATCATTAAGAGATAAAAATAATAAAGAAAAATATATAGATAATGACGAGATGTGGGAGACAGCAGAAAGCCAATTAAGACAAATTTTAACAGAATTAGGTATAGATTTCTATGAAGCAGAAGGTGAAGCAGCATTCTATGGACCTAAGATTGATATACAAATAAGAACAGCATTGAATCATGATGTTACAATACCAACTTGTCAATTAGACTTTGCTCTTCCTGAAAGATTTGAACTAGAGTATATAGGAGAAGATGGAAAAGCACATAGACCAGTTGTTATTCACAGAGCAATACTTGGTTCTTCTGATAGATTTATATCATTCTTATTAGAGGAAACAAAAGGTAACTTACCATTATGGCTTGCACCAACACAAGTTAGAATTTTACCAATTACAGATAAACAACATGACTATTGCCATGAATTAAAAGATGAGCTTCTTAAAGAAGGAATAAGAGTAGAAGTAGATGACAGAAATGAAAAAACAGGATATAAAATACGTGAAGCTCAAATGCACAAAATACCTTATATGCTAATTATAGGTCAAAAAGAAGTTGATGGTAACCTTGTATCTATTCGTTCAAGAAGTGACGGAGATATAGGAACTATGACTGTAGAAGAGTTTAAAAATAAACTTCTAGAGGAAATTAAAAATAAAAAATAATGAAAATAAAGAAAACTATAATACTAAGAAGAAATAGGAGAGATAAAAATGAAATTAGGAATTGTAGGTCTTCCAAATGTGGGAAAGAGTACATTATTTAATAGTATTACTAAAGCTGGAGCAGAATGTGCAAACTATCCATTCTGTACAATAGAACCAAATGTTGGAGTTGTTCCTGTTCCAGATGAAAGGCTTGACGCTTTAGCTAAAATGTATAATCCAGAAAAAGTTACGCATGCTGTAATTGAATTTGTAGATATAGCAGGTTTAGTTAAAGGTGCAAGTAAAGGAGAAGGACTTGGTAACAAATTTTTATCACATATACGTGAAACAGATGCCATTTGTGAAGTTGTTAGATGCTTTAATGATAGTAACATTGTGCATGTAGATGGAAGTATAGATCCAGTACGTGATATCGAAACTATTAATTTAGAATTAATCTTTGCTGATATAGAAACTGTTAATAAAAGACTAGATAAAGCTAGAAAGAATCTAAAAGCAAGTAAAAGCTATCAAGAAGAAGTTGATTTATTAGAAAGAATTAAAGAAAATTTAGAAAATGGAATTTCTGCAAGAGCATTAAGTTTTAATGAAGATGAGCAAAAGTTAGTCAAAGACATGTTTCTATTAACAACTAAGCCAATTCTTTACATTGCGAATATTTCAGAAGAACAAATAGAAAATGCTGAAAATGATGAAATGGTTTTAAAAGTTAAAGAATATGCATCAAAAGAAAACGCAGAAGTTATTCCTTTATGTGTTAAAATAGAAGAAGAATTATCAGGATTAGATGATAGTGACAAAAAGGAAATGTTAGAAGCTTTGGGATTAGAAGAGTCAGGTTTAGATAAAGTTATCAAGAAGTCATATGATTTATTAGGATTAATGTCTTTCTTAACAGCAGGAGAACCTGAAGTAAGAGCTTGGACAATAAAGAAAGGAACTAAAGCTCCACAAGCAGCAGGAAAGATTCACTCTGATATAGAAAGAGGATTTATAAAAGCAGAAGTTATTTCATTTGATGATTTAATGAATTGCGGAAGCATGGTTACAGCTAAAGAAAAGGGATTAGTTAGACAAGAGGGAAAAGAATATGTTATGCAAGATGGAGATATTGTATTATTTAAATTTAATGTTTAATATGTAATGCTTTTGTAATATAAATGTAAAAAAAAATATATAAAAAGCTATTGACGAAATATATTTTTAAGTATAAAATAATAATCGAAGAACGGAAGAGGAAACTTTATTTTGTTATTTTATTGCAATTACTTGAATTATATCAAAAAAAATGGTATAATAATTGTTGATTGTATAAATAATAATAAAAAATCTAAAAGTAGAGGAGAAATCAATATGAAGAAAACAAATTTATTAAAAGTATTTTCAATTTTAGTTTTAAGTGTGATGGTAATATTTATAACTACATCAGTTAATGCAGCAGATTTTATCGATATGACAAATCAATTAAATAATAATACTGCATCAAACAATACTTCAGGTACAAATACAAATACATCTGGTACTAACACAAACACAAATACATCTAGTACTAATACATCAAATTCAAATGCAACAAATACAAACACAAATAGAGCAAACAATAATACTAATACAAGAAATTCAAGTATTTATAATAACACAAGTTTACCTAGCACAGGTATAGGAGATTCACTTCCAATAGCTGCTTTAGTAGTTGTATTTGGTATATCAGCTGTATATGCTTATAAGAAAATTAAAGATTATAGAAATATTTAGTTAATAAATTTATATAAATTGAAGTATATTAAAATATATTATTATAAAAGACTTTTTAGAAAAAACTAAGAAGTCTTTTGTTTTGCTTTAATAATAAATCTATTGTTATTTAAATTGTTACAAGTAATCAATGTTAGAATTTTTTCATTTTGATTATAGTTAAGGATGGGAGAGAGGTCATCTTCTTTAACTTCATAATTTTCTGTAACTGAATAAGTGTATTTAACACCTATATTGTTATAAATGAAAATTTCATCATTTGGCTCAAGAAGATTTATTTTACTAAAAAACATATCATTATTGTAGTTATGTCCTGCAATGCAAATATTGCCATCATCTTCTAAAGAAGTACCATAAAATTTACAAGGAGAAACTTTTAAGTTTTCTTCTGTTAAAGTAGAAAAAACAGGGTAGTATAGATTTATTTTAGGAATTTCAATAATTCCAAAAAGATTATTTTGAATAGCTTCTTCATCTTTTTCTACATTAGAATAAAGTTTATAAATATTATAATTACCAATCAAGTCTTCTGACATTTTTTCTTTATTTTTAAGAGAATAAAAGTAATAAATAGAAAAAGAGATTGTGGAGATAATAATCATGATAGATATAGTAAATTGTATTTTAAAAATTTTTTTGAGTGAAATTTTATTTGAGTTTTTACTATTATCTATATTATTCTCAAAATCGTTATTTAATTTATCATTATCATTATTTAAATTTGTACTTAATATCTGGTTCATAATTTTATTTTATCTTAAAATGAAAAAAATATTATAAAAAAACTTGTCAAAATTTTAGATTTTTGTTATCATAACTTAGATAAAAGGAGAATGTAATGAAAGAAACAAAAGAAAGAAAAATGATTAGACACAAAAAGAAAAATGTTAGGATATTTCCTATATATAAGACAGTTTCTTGGGATTTATTATTCTATTTTCCGATTATATTTCTATTTCTAACACAAATAAAAGGTTTTTCAGCATCACAGGTATTATTCGCAGATGCATTTTATACTTTAGCAAATACGTTTTGGCAATTACCAATAACAAGTCTAGTAGATAGAATTGGAAAGAAGAATTGTTTAATAATAGGAAACGTATTATATAGTGCAAGTATTCTAGCAATGATTTTTATGCAAAATTATTATGAATTACTATTGATACAATTTATATATGCTTTGGGATATTCAATAAAAGGAATATGTGAATCAAATATATTATATGATTCACTTCCTGCAAGTAAGAAAAGGGGAAGAATATTTGCAACAATAGATGGAAAATCATCATCATATTTTTATTTGTTTGATGCAATATCATCTGTAATTGCAGGTTTTACATTTGCAATAAATGGATATATTCCAATGGTATTATGTTTTCTATGTTGCGTAGCTTCTACTGTTATTTCATTTAAGTTTAGACATACAGTAATTGTAGAAGATAAGGTAAAACCAGTTTCTTTAAAAGAATATATAGGGCAAATTAAGGACTCAATGAAATTTTCTATAAAGTCTAGTAGAGTAAGATTATTGTTATTATCAAATGCATTGTTTTTAGGATTAGTTATAGGAATTGTGAATTTGAGAAGTAGTATGTTAAGTGAGATGCAAGTCCCTGAAGCATATTTTGGAATTATATTTGCAATATTACAATTTTCAGCAGCTATAACAGCAAGATATAGTGAACAGGTACATAAAATATTTAGAAATAAAACAATAGCAGTATTAACATTACCAACTACAATATCTTGCATATTAATTGGATTTATTGGAAAAGATCCTTTGTCTAAATCATCATTAATATTAGTAGTATTGTTATTCTTAATACAATATGCAGCGAAAGGACCATATAGAGCATTGTTAGCACGTTATTTAAATAATTTCACAAATAGAAGAATAAGACCAAAGTTAACAGCGTTAAGAAACTTATCATCAAATTTAGTAACAGCGTTAATTTCTCTTATATGTGCTTTATTATTAGAGATAACAACAACAGCAAATACGTTTATAATAATTGGTTGCGTTACAACTATTGCAGCAGTACTATTAGTAGATTATATGAGAGATAGAGTTGGATTAAAACCTTCACAATATAGTAAAGAAGATTTAAAATATAGTTTATATAGACCAGATAAAACAAAGAAAAAAGCCTAAGCAAATTTAGGCTTTTTTTGTGTATAAATTTTAGGTGCTACTTCAAATTTTATTTTAAAACATCGAAAATCAAATAACTCATCTTCTTCTAGGCAGTCTAGATAAATATCAAGTTCTTCTAAATTTCTACAAGCAGCGATTATAATTGGATTTAAGTTATATTGAAACATAAGCTCAAAAGCTAAGTCTAAAGCTTTTAAAATAGATTTCTTTTCTTTATGTAATACTAAATTTATAGTTTCTATGAATCTAGAACTTACAGAATGTCTAAATCTATTTAAAGGTACAATATACTCTTTATTAATAACATCTTGTACAGATATATATTTATCTTTATTTGCTTGATAAATTTTTTCTATATCGTCATATTTATATGGTAAATATGCTTTTTGATCTTTTTCAGAAACAATTAAAGTATCGTTATCCATTTCATTCTCCTAAATAAAATTTTGCTTAAAAATATTATAACTTATAAAATGCTTATAAGTAAATAAAAAAAATATTACATTTCTATTACATATTGAAAACCTTGTAATCATATGATATATTTATTATAGTTTAAGGATACATAAGAAAAGGAGAAAAAAGTGTACAAACTTAGTGATTTTGATAGGTCAAGTAAGCATTTATATAAATTTGGTAAAATACTTAGTACAATTATTTGTATCATCATTTTGTTTTTTATTGTATTTAATATAACTTTAATAGTAGAATCTTATATAAATCCAGATGAATTACCAAGTTTCTTGGGAATAAAAAGTTTTGTCATAGTATCTGAAAGTATGGAACCTACAATTATGACGAATGACGTAATTTTTATTGTAGATACATCTAAAGAGAATTTAGAAGTAGGAGATATTATTTCTTTTAGAACAGGTGATTATATAAATACACATAGAATTGTTAGAATAGAAGAGCGAAATGGGGAAGAGGTCTATATTACAAAAGGAGATAATAATAGTAATGAAGACAGAACACCAGTTAAATTTCAAGATATAGAAGGAAAATATTTATTTCGATTACCTAAAATAGGAAAAATAACAGAAATGTTAAAAAGTAGAATAACTTTAGTTGTGCTTTTAATTTTCTTAGTAATAATTGCTTATTATGAGGTAAGAATTTCAAAGAGAAAATTAAAAAGAAAAGAAGAAAGATTTGAATATAATAAAAATTTAATAAAAAAAATACAAAATGATAAAGATAATAAATAATAAGTAAAAGGGGATGTGATAATTGTACAAGTCAGTTTTTATAGATATAGATGGAACATTAAAAAATGATTCTGGGGAAATATCAGACAGAACAAAAGAAGCAGTAAGAAGAGCTGTGGAATCAGGCATAATAGTTGTTATATGTTCGGGAAGACCTGTTAGAAGTACTGTAGAAGTAAGTAAAAAATGCTTTGCAAGTGAATTTGTAATTACTTCTAACGGAGCCTATGGATATAACTATAAAGAAAATAAATGTGTGTTTAAAAACAAAATGGAGAAACAAGCTTGTATAAAATTATATGAATTAGCAAAAGAAAATGATGTTAATTTTATTATGAACACAGAGAAGGGGAGATTTTGTACTAGAAAAAGAAATAATGAAACGGATCATTTATTAAACGAGCCAATAGAAGATTTTGTGGAAAAAACAGATGTTATGCAATGTCTATTACATGACAGTAGTTTTGAAAAGATTAGAGATTTAAAACCTTATGTAGAAAAAATAGAAAATGTAGGAATAAAGAATCAATCAAAAAGTTTAACAAATCCAAATCAGAAACCTCTATCTTATACGTATTTTGATATAGCAGATGAAAAGACATCCAAAGGATTTGGAGTAAAAAAGATGTGTGAAGCTTTAGATATTGATTTAAAAGATGCTATTTCAATTGGGGATGATTATAATGATGTTTCAATGTTTGAACAAACAGGATTAAGTGTAGTTATGGGAAATGTAAATGATGAAGTAAAATCTAAAGCAAAATATGAAACACTTAGCAACAATGAAGATGGAGTTGCTGTATTTTTAGAAGAATTAATTAAAAACAAGGGGGAGTTCACATGTTAGAAGATATTAAAGTATTATGCCATAGTTCAATTAAATTTGATAAAGGACAAGTTATTTATTTTGATCCTTATAAAATAAATGAAAACTATAATGATGCTGATGTAATATTTATAACACATTCACATTATGACCATTTTTCAGAAGAAGATATTTTAAAAGTAAAAAAAGAAGGAACTAAAATTGTTGTTACAGAGGACTTGTATGATAGAAGTGTTAAATTAGGATTTGATGAAGGGGACATTCTAGTAGTAAAACCAAATGGTGTATATGAAGTAAATAATATTAAATTTAAAACTATTCCTGCTTATAATGTAAATAAAAACTTTCATCCAAAAGCCAATAATTGGGTAGGATATATAATTACTCTAGATAATGTTTCTTATTATATTGCAGGAGATACAGATATTACAGAAGAAAATAGAAAAGTAAAATGTGATGTAGCATTTGTTCCAATAGGAGGAACATATACAATGACAGCAGAGGAAGCAGCAAATTTAGTAAATGAAATAAAGCCTAAAATTGCTGTTCCTATACATTATGGTTTAATAGTAGGAACTAAAGAAGATGAAGAAGTATTTAAAACTCATGTAAATAAAGATATCGAAGTTAATGTACTTCTTTAGTTGCTTTTCTTAGTTCTAGATAGCTTACAGTAAAATTAAATATTTCGCTTACATACATTGAAATAATGAATCCTGTTATACCAAGTTCAGGAAGTAGAAAGTATAGTAAGCTAATAGTTATAACAAGGTCAGCTATATTACATAGCATGACCTTAAATTGTCTATTTAAGCCTTTTAACATATTATCTATAATGTTATCTAGGTACATTAGTAAAATCAATGGAGAAAGGATTCTTATGTATTTAGCGCACTCTAAATTTTGAAAGATAGCAAAGCTTAAATTATTTGCAAAAATAAAACAAACAATACTTACAGCTAATGAAAAACAAGTAGCTATTATAAAAATTTTGTGGCTTACACTAAGAATTCTTTTTTTATAACCTTTTGCCATTAAACTAGAAAACTCTGGTATAAGTAAAGAACTAAAAGAACCAATAAAAACTGTTGGAAATGTTATAACAGGAAGGGCCATTCCAGTTATTCTTCCATATTCTGATAAAGCTAATGTGTAAGGTAAACCGAATAAAACTAATCTATTCGGAACAATAAATTCTTTTAAAGTAGAAAGTCCAGAACGTATATAAGAAGTTATTGAAACAGGAAGAGTTATATTTAAGATTTTTCTTTTATAACTTATTCCTGTTATTTTTGCTCTTTTATTAAAAAAGCTTCTATCTATTTTATATAATATAAATAAAAATGTACAAGAAAATACCTCGGAGATTACATCTGCTAAAATTAAACAAATACATACAGTTTCAACACTATTTAAAGAAAAATATTGTAATAAAATAATACTAATTATAATTTTTACTCCAAGTTCTAAAACTTGAGAAATAGCAGATTTATATGCTTTTCTCACAGCTGAAAAATATCCATTTATTACAGATGATATAGCAATACAAGGAAGTCCAATTGCAATTAGGTAAAATGGAATAGAAGAGACTTTATTATTCAACCAGTTGATAGAGATTATATTTGATAAAAGAATTATTAATATACTACTTCCAAAACCTAAAAATATAGCAAATAAAATACAACTTCTAACAGCTTTTAGGCCTTCTAAGAAATTTCCTTTTGCGAATTGTTCTGATACTAAATATGTACAAGCAAGGCTAAGCCCAGAAGTTGCAAGTGTTATAAAAAACATATATACAGACATAACAAGAGAAAATACACCTACTGCTTCTGAACCTATTTTATTCGAAACATAAATATTAAATACCATACTTATACTTCTAGTAAATAAAGCTGTTAAAGTAAGTATAGAACCATTTATTAAAAATTTTTTTGTCCTTTTCAATAATATTCACCATTTAATTGTATTTAAAAAATTGTTAAAATATGATATACCTATATTAGGTGATAAATATGAAAAATGCTTTTGAATATTATGAGAAAACTAAAAATTCTAACACACCTAAAAATTTAAGAACATTTATGGACATGAAAACAAAACCAGGTATTTGCATAGATCTAGGTTGTGGGGCAGGTAGAGATACAGCTTTTTTAATAAAAAATGGTTGGAAAGTTATTGCAATTGATAAAGAAGATACTGAAAAAATGATTAGGAGTTCTTTAAATGAAGAAGAGCAAAATTCTTTAGAATTTATAAAACAAGATTTTGAAGGTAATATTGTTTTACAACCTTGTAATTTACTAGTTGCAAATGCCAGCTTATCTTTTTGTAACAAAGAAAACTTTGGTGAGTTATGGAATAAAATTGTAAATTCTATTTCTAAGAATGGTTATTTTGTAGGTAATTTCTTTGGTATAAAGGATACTTGGGCTAATAGCCCTAATATGACATTTTTTACAAAGGAAGAAGTAATAGAATTATTTTCATCTTTTGAAATAATAAATTTTAAAGAAGTAGAGAAAAATGGAAAGACAGCTTTAGGAATAGAAAAACACTGGCATGTATTTAATGTAATTGCAAAGAAAAAATAAATATAAAAAGAGGAAAAATATATGGAAAGTAGAGATTATATTGGAAAAATTGTAAAAGTAAAAATAGATAGACCTTTGGGCTCTAAACATCCTAAGTGGAATATGATTTATCCTGTAAATTATGGTTATGTCCCAGATACTGTTAGTGGAGATGGTGAAGAGTTAGATTGCTATGTTTTAGGTGTTTTTGAACCAATAGAAGAATTTGAAGGCAAGTGTATTGCAGTTATAAGAAGAATCAAGGAAGATGATGATAAGCTAATTATTGTTCCAGAGAATAAGAACTATTCAAATGAACAAATAGAAGCTTTAACAGAATTTCAAGAAAGATTTTTTGAAAGTAAGATCCTTAGATAAAATTGTTATAATAGAAAGTAAGAAAATATTATAAAAAAGTACTATAAGAATATAGCAAATATGGCTAATTCACAAATTAAATTATGAGATTTTAGAATGCCGGAAGAAATTTCTGGTATTTATACAATACCGGAAGAAAATCGAAAAATCTTCCGGTATTATATTACAAAATTATATTCTAGTTGTTGTAAAATAAATGTCGAAAAATTTCTTTTTTTCATATGATATATAAAGGTCATATGAAAGGAGGAAGGTTATTTGGAGTTATATGGAAAAAAGATAGGGTTTGTACTTACAGGCTCATTTTGTACATTTAAAAAGACAATTCCTAAAATGAAAGAATTGATAGAAAAAGAAGGGGCAGACGTTATTCCTATAATGTCTTATAATAGTTATAATTTAGACACAAAATTTGGAAAAGCAGAAGATTTTATGAAAGAAATAGAAGAAATAACAGGAAAAGAGATAATTCATACAATACAGGGAGCAGAACCAATTGGACCAAAGAAAATGACAGATATAATGGTAGTTGCTCCTTGCTCAGGTAATACAATGGCAAAACTTGCCTTAGATATAATAGATACTCCAGCTGTAATGGCTTGTAAATCTCATTTAAGAAACGACAGACCACTTGTTATTGCACCATCAACTAATAATGGTTTAAGTGGGAACGCAGAAAATATTGGTAAGTTATTAAATAGAAGAAATTATTACTTCGTACCGTTTAGACAGGATAATCCGATAACAAAACCAAGGTCAATTGTATTTGATGAAGATTACTTAATAAAGACTATAAAGTTTGCCTTAGATGGTGAACAAATAAGTCCAATATTAATATAAAGTTTTAAAGGAAGTATAGATATATTAGTCTATACTTTCTTTAAATTGACACTAAAAATTTAGTGTGTTATACTTTCCTTGCAAGAGGTGAAGAATGAATAATTTAATAAAAAGAATAACTAAATTTAATGATGAATTATATAGTAAAGAAAAAATAAGATTTGATAATAAAGAGAAATCTTTTTTTGTGATAAAAGGCAAAATCCCTGTTATATTATCTGCTCCACATAGCGTAAAACAATTAAGAGAAGGAAAGATTAAAGAAGCAGAAAATCAAACTGGAGCGATAGTTTCTATTCTTGCAGAAGAAACAGGATGTTTTGCTATATATAAAACATATAATAAACAAGATGATGCAAATTATGATATAGAAAATAATGAATATAAAGAAGAAATAAAGCAAATAGTAAAAGAAAATGATATAAAAATTTTACTTGATATTCATGGAGCAAGAGATGAATATAATTTTGATATAGATTTAGGAACAGCATATGGTGAAAATATAAATAATAATATAGAAATATTGAAGAAATTGAAGGAGTGCTTTAAAAAGTATAAAATAGAAAATGTTACAGAAAATAAGATTTTTAAGGTAGATAATATAAGGACAGTTAGTAAATGTATAAATGAAGAGACTAAGATTCCATGTATTCAATTAGAAATATCATGGAAATATAGAAATTTAGACAATCTAGATAATATTGAAAGATTAATAAAAGCTTTGAAAGAATTTATATTAAGTTTTTAGGAGGTAATTATGGAAGCAAAATATAATTGGAATTTAAAAGAAATTTTTGAAAGTAGAGAAGAGTTTGATAAAACAAAAAGAGAGTTAGAGGAAGATTTAGAAGGAATTAGTAGTTATCAAGGAAAACTATGTAGTAGCTCAGACAATCTTTATAATTGTTATAGTCTATATGAGCGAGCATTAGAAAAATATGAAAGATTATATGGTTATGGAATGTTATTTTACAACTTAGATATGTCAAACCAGGAAGGTATTAAATTATATAAAGAAGTTGAAAGTATAGGAACAGAATTTAGTACAAAAGTTTCTTTTATGACACCTGAAATAACATATAGCAAAGATGGTGTTGTTGAAAAATACTTATCTGAAGATAAAAGGCTTGGAAGGTATAAAAGAGATATTACAGATATATTAAAGGAAAAAGAACATATATTAAGCAAAGAAGAAGAAAATTTACTTGCAAATTATTCTGAATTATTCTCAGCACCTGAAAATACATTTGATATTTTAACAAATGCAGAGTTTAAATTTGGGAATTTAGTTGATGAAAATGGGGAAGAGGTAGAATTAACAGAAAGTAATTATACTATTTATCTAAAAAGTCAAAATGAAGATGTAAGGAAACAAGCATTTAATCTTATGTATGAGCAATATAGTAAATTTGTAAATACAATTACAGAATTATATTTAGCAAATGTAAAAGCATCAAGCGTGTCTGCAAAACTTAGAAAATATAAATCTAGTTTAGAGAGAGCAGTATTAAATGATGATGCAAGTCTTAAAGTTTATGATTCATTAATAGAGTCTATACATGAAGGACTTCATGTAAATCATGAGTTTATTGATTTGAAAAAGAAAATATTAAAAAAAGAAGATTTTCATATGTATGATTTATATGTTAATCCATTTGAAATAGAAAAAGATGAAATAACATATGAAGATGCGAGAAAAGAAGTAGAAGATGCTTTAGCTGTTATGGGTGAAGAATATTGTAATAAACTAAGAGAAGCATTTGATAATAACTGGATAGATGTTTTTGCTAAACCTAATAAAAAAGGTGGAGCATATAGTATGGGAATATATAGTGTTCATCCATATGTCCTTTTAAACTTTGTAAATAGCAAAAGAGATGTTAGTACGATAGCTCATGAATTAGGACATAGTATACATTCATATTATTCAAGTTCAAACCAGACAATTATAGATGCAGATTATACAATTATGACAGCAGAAGTTGCTTCAACTGTAAATGAAATATTACTTAGCAGTTATCAAATAGAACATGAAAAGGATAGAACAAAAAAAGCAGAATTAATATATGAATTATTAGAAATGATAAGAGCGACATTGTTTAGACAATCTATGTTTGCAGAATTTGAAAAAATAGTTCATGAAAAAATAGAAAACAATGAAACACTTTCTTCTAGCGATTTAAATGACATTTATTATAGACTAAATAAAGAGTATTTTGGTAATAATATGATAGTAGATGAAAATATTAAATATGAATGGGCAAGAATACCTCATTTTTATTCAGATTTCTATGTATATAAATATGCAACTGGAATATCTGCAGCAATTAGTATTGCAACTAAAATATTAAAACAAGGAGAACCTTTTGTAAGAAAATATATAGAAATGTTAAAACAAGGATGTTCTAAAAAGTCTATTGATTTATTAAAAATGGTAGACGTAGACTTAGAATCTAGAGAAGTATATAATGATGCAATTAATTTCTACCATGAAAAGATGGAAGAATTAAAAGAGTTAATCTAGGAGAAAAAAATGGAGACAACTGATAAATTAGAATATAAGATATTAGGTATTAGCGTTTGGAAGATTTTTACGTATTTTATTATTTACAGTATTTTAGGTTATATAATAGAAACTATATTTGCAATTGCTACAATGGGAATATGGGAATCTAGACAAAGCTTTTTATATGGACCATTTTTAGGAATTTATGGATTGGGCGCTGTTTTTATTATATTATTTGCACAATATTTTGATAAAAATAATTTTACTTTATTTATAGGTGGATATGTAATTGGAACTTTTACAGAATATATAATAAGTTTTTTAACGGAAAGTATTTTAGAAACAAGATGGTGGGATTATTCTGGCAAAATTTTAAATATAAATGGTAGAGTATGCTTATTATATTCTATATTTTGGGGCATTTTAACAGTATTTTTGGTACGAAAAGTAAATCCTAAGATAGATAATTTATGTAATAAATTACAAAAAAAGATTTCAAAAAAGGTCTTAAAAGCGATTGTTGTAGCATTAATAGTGTTTTTAGCAATTGATTGTGTTGCAACTTGTTATGCACAGGATCAATTTATAACAAGAATGATTGTAGAACACAACATTCCTGTATATAATCAGGCTCAAATAAAAGAGAAATATGACAAAGTAAAAGAAAATAAGAATTTAGATAAATTTATAAATACTGTTTGGGGAAATGAGAAAATGATTAGAACATTTCCCAATATAAAAATACAGGATAAAGATTATAATACTATTTATTTATCTAATTTATTACCAGAAATTAAGACATATTATATAAAGATATTTAGCAGAAAATAAGAGATTGAAACTTTATGTTAAATATGTTATAATCTTATTATATAGGTGTAGTTTCCTATTTTTCACTATTAGGAATGCTACAAGGGCAAAACAGTTTTTGATAGGAGGCATTATGTTTTATCCGGAGGACTTCAAGGCGAGGGTGAGAAAGGCTTATCCTGATTGGCAGTTGATACAAGAAAAGCTGGACAATGGTAGTACATTTGTTGGGCGTCTCTTGGACGACAATCGTTCGACAGGGCTGTCTTTCGAGACAATTCTGTCTGCGACTTCTCTTGAGGAGCTGCAGGACAAGGCGAGAGCTGAAAAGGAAAAGGATGATCTCTATGCTGAGTGGAGCAAGCTCTACTTGAAGCAAATGCCTAAGAGTTAAAGGAGAAGAAGTGATATTATGCACGTAAACCGGCATGATATCACTTCTTTATATATTCTGTTATGTTTTATAGATTTGCAAGTGGATTTCTTTCAACCGCACTTCTTACTTGGTCACTATTTACGTGGGTATATATTTCAGTTGTAGAAATACTTTCATGACCTAGAAGTTCCTGCAAAGCTCTGATATCAACCTCTCCATATTGGTACATAAGAGTTGCAGCAGTATGTCTTAATTTATGTACAGAATATTTTCTACTATCTAAACCTGCTTGCATAAGTTCTTTATTAACAACATATTGAACAGTTCTATTACTGATTCTTTCTTTTCTTTCACTTAAGAATAATGCTTTCTCAGAGTTTTTACTATCATGTTTTACACCTTGTTTAGGCCTTACCTGTAAATAGCTCGAAATTGCTTTCATACAAGCATTGTTTAGATAGATTGTTCTTTCTTTATTTCCTTTACCAATAACAGTTAATTTACATTCACTAAAGTCTATATCATTAATATTAATTCCAACAAGTTCAGATAGACGCATACCGCAATTTAGAAATAGGGTTATTATAGCGTAGTCTCTTTCATGATTTCTATTATCTTCATTAGATGCAGCGTCTAGAAGTCTTTTACTGTCATCTAACGATAAATATTTAGGAAGTCTTTTATCTTTCTTGGGTGTTTTTAAATTTAATGCGGGATTATGGTCTAATAAAAACTTTTGACTTGCATCTTGTGATAGGTATTTAAAAAATATACGTATGGTAGATATTTTTCTTGCTCTAGTTGCTGCTTTACTATGGTAAGTTGTGGTTAAATATCCTAAGAATGCATGGATATCGTCAAGTTCTATTTTTTTTATTACATCAAATTGTAAATCCTTAATTTCAATTTTACTAAAATCAGTTTCCTTGGTTAGGTGGAAATGAATTTTTATGAACTTAAGAAACATAGCTAAATCATAATTATATTCTTTAATACTATTAGGTGATTTATTTAATATAGTTGTTGAATAATCTAAAAATGCGTTTATATAATCTGGGTTTTCTTCTCTTTTTATCATATGTATCACACTCCGTTCATATTTATTTTATATTATATAGTAAAATAATAAAAATGCAATAAGATTCCAAAATTTTGTGCAATGTTTTTAGGGTTCCTATTTTTATAAATTTGTGATATACTATAACTACTTTTAAAAGAAAGAAGTGATTTAATGAGAAAAAGAAGGTCAAGGCGATTAGATGATGATGAAGAGCCAAAAGCCGTTAGAGAAATGAGAAAAAATAAAAATAAGCAAATAGAAAAAGATAATAAAAAAGGAAAAAGAGTAAGCAAAAAAGATAGAAAGAAAAAGAGAAAAAAGATAATATTAACTATTATAGTTGTAATAGTCTTAGTATTAGGAGTTAGTTTAGGAGTTTCTGGACATACATGGACAACTCTAGCTAAAGATATGGTTACTAATGAAAGTTCTATTGTAATTGATACTGACGGAAATACAATAGCAAAACTTGGAGATGAAAAAATAAAATCAAATATTTCTTATGAAGAGATGCCAGATAATTTAAAGAACGCGTATGTTGCAATAGAAGATGAAAGATTTTACTCACATCACGGCGTTGATATTAAAAGAACAGCTTCTGCTATATTCAATTATGTAATACATTTTGGCTCATCTTCATTTGGAGGTAGTACGATTACACAGCAATTGGTTAAAAATTTAACAGGAGATAATACAGACAGCGTTTTTAGAAAAGTAAAAGAATGGTGGAAAGCATGGCTTCTTGAGACGTCTCTTTCTAAAGAAGAAATACTAGAGGGATATCTAAATATCATATATGTTGGACCAAGTATATATGGTGTTGATGCAGGAGCACAGTATTATTTTGATAAATCTGCAAGTGAATTAAGTTTGGAAGAATGTGCATTTTTAGCAGGAATAAACCATTCACCAAATTCTTATAATCCTTTTGGTGATGCAGATAATTCTGAGAAAATAAGAAATAGAACTATTACTGTTCTAGATAAAATGCTAGAACTTGAATATATAACTCAGGATGAACATGATGAAGCTGTTTCCAATGTAGAATCAGGTTTGGATTTTGATAATGGAGACATTGAAGCTAAAAGTGATGGAGTATATTCTTATCATACAGATGCATTAATTACAGAAATTACTAATGATATTGAAGATAAATATAATATTTCAGAAGAATTTGCTACTAATTATATTAATATGGCTGGATTAACAATACATAGTACTCAAGATAGCGATATTCAAGCTGAAACTGAAAAAGAATGTAAGAAAAGCAAATATGTACTTAAGTCACAAATCGGTGGAGATTCTTCACAAGCTGCCATGGTAGTAATGGACCATAAGACAGGTCAGGTTTTATCATGTGTGGGAGCTTTGGGAGAAAAGACAGAAGCAAGACCATTTAACCGTGCAACTCAAAGTGTAAGGCAAACAGGATCTGCAATTAAACCTATTGCTATACTTGCACCTGCTATTGATAAAAAAATAATAACAGCTTCATCTGTATATGATGATACAGAGCAAGATTTTGAAAATGGATATCATCCAGTAGATTATAATAAAGCTTTAGGTGAAATAACAGTAAGAAGAGCCGTAGAATCTTCTCAAAACATTCCTTTTGTAGAAATTATGGAGGAATTAACTCCAAAAACTTCTATTAAGTATTTAGAAAAAATGGGAATTACATCTTTAACTGAAAATGATGAAGGCTTACCTTTAGCTCTAGGTGGATTAGATAAAGGTATTAGTCCGCTACAGATGGCAGGAGCATATAGTACAATTGCAAATGATGGAGTTTATATAGAACCTACATTTTACACTCAAATTGATAGACAAAATGGTTCTAAAGCATTAGAGAGCAAGCAAAAAAGTAAAAGAGTATTTTCAAAAGAAGTAGCTTATATTCTAAAAAGTTTATTAACACAGCCTGTTGTTGGAGAAAATGGAACAGCTACCTATTGTGAAATTTCTGGTGTAGATGTTGCTGCTAAAACAGGTACTACTGATGAAAACTATGATAGATGGCTTTGTGGATTTACTCCATATTATACAGCTGTAACATGGTATGGATTTGACCAAAATGAAACAATTGATTTTAATGGAAGAAATCCAGCGGGATTAATTTGGGCTAATGTTATGGCAAGAATTCATACAGGACTTCAAACGGCAAGATTTGAAAAACCTACTGGAGTTTTAAGTGCAACAGTTTGTAGTGAAACTGGTATGAGAGCTACTACAGGTTGCCCTAATACTTATACAGAATATTATTTATGGTTTACAACTCCAGGTACATGTAATAAACATAAAGGTGAAGAAGTAAAAGAACAAACAAATACTAATACAAGTAACAATACTACTGAAATAGTACAAGGAATTACTGAAGAAATAGATGAAAAAGAACCACCAAGAACAACTGAACCTACAGATAGTAGAGATACTATAAATTCTTCAGATGATAATAATAACAATAATTCTAATACAACAAATACTTCTAATTCAAATACTAATAATACATCAAGGCCGTCAAGACCTACTGATACAAATAATACCGGTGGAACAAATACAAATACTAACCAAACTAATACTAATACAGGACAGACAAATTCATCATTGAATAATAATACAACTGGAAGCAATACAGTAGATGAAGAACAACCTGCTGATGAAAGTTTAGATACTCAATCTAGTGAAAATTAATAACGAAAATAAGAGGTTTTAATTGAACCTCTTATTTTTTGTTTTAAATGATAATTAACTATAGAAATTGATTATAGAAAAATAATATGCTATATTATAAAATATAAATAAGAAAAATAAACCTGGAGGATATTATAATGAATGATGTTGAAAAAGAATTAAAAAAATTTAGAGAATTTAAATCCTCTTACATCTTCGAGCAAAAGGAAATTAAAGAAATAGATGGTAAACAATTTTGTGAAGGAGAACCATTATTAGATGAAGATGGAAAAGAAATTGGAGACTGTGAAAAATGGATTAATGTTGGATATAAGCATAAAGGACCATATGCCAAGGTATTATCAAATTTATTTCCCTACGAGTTTGAATTTAGAGGAAAAATACTAAAAAGTATAGAGTCTTTTTTTCAAGGAATAAAATTTAAAGATATAAACATGCAAAATTTAGTGTTTAATTATAGTGGTCTAGATTCAAATTATGTAAAAGTTTGTAGTGGATATGATTGGAATAAAACAGGAATTCTTTACTTTCAAGGAAAAGAAATAAATAGATATAGCAAAGAATATGAGGATTTAGTTGATGAATTATATATATCTGCTATTCAAAATCCATTATATAGGAATATATTGAAAGTTACTACTAGAGATATAATACATACAATGGGAGGAGAAAGTAAAGAAGAAACTGTATTTACTAGATATGAGTTTGAATTACAATTAAATTGTTTAAAGGATTTTTTAAAAGAAAAAGAATAATGATAAATTAAAAAAATTGTAAATATATAATCAAGCTAAAAATTATAAATGTTTTTGAAATATGTATAATTTTTTTGATTTTTTATGCACATTTATTGGAAATGTATAAAAAATGTGATATTTTATATATATGAATATAAATTATAAAATTAGAAATATTGACATATAAAAATGTTAATTTAAAAACAAATAAAATTTTAGAACAATTAACTTTATCATCAAGAGTATTAGCTGTACTTAAGGGATATTCAAATACAATTCTGAATATGCATATTTTAATATTTAAAATATAATAAGGCAAAATAGTAATTTGTCGAGGGAGGTAAAAATGAAAAATAATAAAGAGAAGATAACCTTTATATGTTTCTTAATTGCTTCAATATGTTTTTATATCGTATCTATAATGAATTTTATTGATAATAATACTGGCACAGCAGTAACATTTTTATGTTTAGGTTCAGCATTCTTATGCTTATCATTTACTCATTTGAATAAAGATAAAAACGATAAAGAATAATTAAATTACAAATATATAAGTAAAAATAAAATGCTTATTTACTAAGATAAATTTAAAATGTTAATAAGCATTGCTTGTAGCAACGGACTGTTCTTTATATAATAGTTTTAGTAAAGAAAGGAGTTGTTGTAAAATGTTAAAAGAAAATATTAAAGCAATAAGAAAATCAAAAGGACTTTCACAAGAAGAACTTGCTATAAAGTTAAACGTGGTTAGACAAACAATTTCTAAATGGGAACAAGGTTTATCTGTTCCTGATGCAGAAATGTTAATTACAATATCAGAAGTTCTTGAAACACCTGTAAGCACATTACTTGGAGAAAACATTTCTGAATCTAAACCTGATGATATAAAAGCAATTTCTGAAAAATTAGAGGTAATAAACTTACAACTATCACAAGGGAAAGAAAATAAAAGAAAAATAGCTCATTGGTTACTAATCTCATTATGTATAATTATAATAATTGTTTTCATATCTTTAATATTATTAAATAGTCCATACTTAAATTGGGATTATAGTAATCCTGAAAATGCTGTTTTAGGAGTTGCTTTTCATTCTTTTGAATGGCTATTTATCAGGATAGCACCGGTTATCTTTATGGGATTAATCATTGGGATTTTCTTAACTAGAAAGACTAAAAATATTATTTAAAAAACATTTAGATTATAAATTACAATTTATACGGAGAATATTAAAATACTAATATTCTCCATTTTTTATCAAAACAGAAGAAGGGAAGAGGGGGGAGTACCTAATTTTCTAAAATAATAAAATAATTATAAAATCAATTTACACTAATGATATATAGTAATTAAAAATAGACATAACTGGAAAACAATTTTTGGCTAGAATATTCTAAAGGAATAAATAATATAAAATCAAAAATTATTATAATAAATTTATAAAAATTTTGTGCAATGTTTAAATTGCAAAATTTTTATAACAAACATTAAAATTTCAAAAGCTAAAATTTGAACAGTTAAAATTATTTTCTTTAAAATCAGTTTTAAAATGAATTTATAATAATATGTAATTAATTTTAATTTATTAAATTTTTTATAACTTAATCTAATTGAAATTAATATACACTATAATAAAAAAACTAAAATTAAATATAGAAAAATAAATTCATAAATAGTTAATCAAATACATTAATAAGATTATAATTAATTAATCATTAAAATCGCTTTTAAAGCAATTTAATTATAAACTTAACAAGTTATATGTTTATATTATATAAAATATTGTAACAGATATATTTATAAATATGTAAAAATACTTAAAAATGACTAAAAATCAATACTTTAAAAATATTACTAAAAAGTGCCAAAAAAGTGACGCACGAGAATCGATTTTAAGCCGTTTTAATTTTTTAGGTATATAGTTTGTTGTCGGTAAAACACGGCAAATATAGAGAAATAGGCGTTTTTGAGATTTTCCAAAAAAATAGTATAGTGTGACAAGAAAAATATATAATAGAAAAAGTTTCATAGATATAATTTTAAAATTAAAATAAATAAAATATTAATATAAGAAATTATATAGGTAAAATAAAAAATTGATTCTAAAGAGAGATAATAATATTGTTATAAGAAGTAATGTAGAAGTTTATAGTAGGAAAAGATATAATAAAAAACAAAGTATTATAATAGGAATATTAATAAGGAATAAATACTTAGAAGTATTGAAATTAAAGAAGTAGAGGTTTATTAGTTATTGAATATTATCTTCCTATCTCTTTATGCGCAAAACTTTGATTTTGTGCAATGTTATATATTTATACTTATTTGTTTTTTTCTTGCTTTTTATTCCCCCTATTCTTCTTTTTTATAAAATTAAAAGATATCTTTTGATTGTTAACTAATGATTTATATTTAATTTAATTTAATTTTATTTTATATAAAACTTAATAATAGCTCTTCTCAATTATTATTTAATTATCATTATATATTTCTTTTTATTTATCTTAAATAAATATTTTATTTTAAATTTAATAATTATATTTTCTTTATAAAAAAATATTTTTATTATCTTCCCCTATCTTATATTTAAGTTTAAAAAATAGAGAACAAATGATATTGTTCTCTATTTAAAATATTTTATTATTAATTATTTAAATCTTCTTAAATACGCATCCATTTTATCAATAAACTCATCATTATTTTTAGTTTGAGTCATTTGGCTAATAACTTGTTCAGTTACATCAGCAACTGGCATACTGTTCATAGCTTTTCTTAAAGCAAATACAGTATCTTTCTCTTTTGGAGTAAGTAATAGGTCTTCCCTTCTAGTTCCAGACTTGTTAATATCAATAGCTGGGAAAATACGTCTTTCTGATAATTTTCTATCTAAGTGAACTTCCATATTACCTGTTCCTTTAAATTCTTCGAATATTACATCATCCATTCTACTTCCTGTGTCTATTAAAGCAGTTGCTAAAATTGTTAAACTTCCACCGAATTCAATATTTCTAGCTGCGCCAAAGAATTTTTTAGGTTTATGAAGTGCAGCAGGATCAATACCACCAGATAAAGTTCTTCCAGATGAAGGAATAACTAAGTTATAAGCTCTTGTTAATCTTGTAATACTATCTAGCAATATAACAACATCTCTTCCGTGTTCAACTAATCTTTTTGCTCTTTCTAGAACCATTTCAGCTACTTTAACATGATGTTCTGGCAATTCATCAAATGTTGAATGAATTACTTGTCCTTTTATAGAGCGTTTCATATCTGTTACTTCCTCTGGTCTTTCATCAATTAGAAGTACAATTAGTTCTACTTCTGGATTATTTTGACTAATTGAATTTGCAACTTTTTTAAGTAATGTAGTTTTACCAACTTTAGGTGGAGCAACTATCATACCTCTTTGCCCTTTTCCTATAGGACACATTAAATCTATAATTCTAGTAGCATAATCATTAGATACTGTTTCTAACTTTAATTTTTCAGTTGGAAATATAGGAGTTAACTCATCAAATCTTTTTCTCTTCATTGCTTTTTCAGGATGTTCTCCATTTACTTCACCAACAAATATCAAAGATGGAAATTTTTCGCCTTCTCTGAATCTTGAAATTCCTTTTATAACATCTCCAGTATCAAGTTTAAATCTTCTTATTTGCACCATAGAAATATAAACATCTTTATCACTAGATAAATAATTATCTCCTCTTAAGAATCCATATCCATCTGGTAATATATCTAAGATTCCTTCAACTATTTCGTCACCTTCATTAGTTAATTTGTAATCAACTATAGGTTCTCCATTTTCATCATAGTGTCTTTCTGTAGTCTCTTTTTCATCTAATTCATCAAATTTATCATCCTTATTATTTACTTGTTCTTCTTCATGAGAAGTTTCTGAACTTGCTGTAACTTGTTTTAAAACCGTAATTAAATCATCTTTTTTTAATTTTGATATATTTTTTATATTATGTTCTTTTGCTAACGCTTTTAACTGTGTTAGTGTCATTTCTTCTAAATCTAACATAAATACCTCCTAAAAAATTATTTATAATAATATTTTTTGTTTAATTTTTGATACTGGGGAATTTTTAAACGAATTTAAATAAATATTAATAACAACAAATATATTATAACATATTTTGGAATAATTTGGAATACATTTTTACAAAAAAATAAAAGGAATGCAAATTACATTCCTTGATCTATATAAACTCTCTCGTTTGGATAATACATATCTAATTTTTCTCTTGCCATTTGTTCAATAAATTCTAATGAATCTACATTTTCTTTTTGTTCAGCAAGTTCTTCTTTAGTTTGAGTTTCATCTGCTATTTCTTGTGTTAATGTTTCAGTTTGTTCGCTATATTGATTTAAAGTCTTTTGTTGATTTATTATAGTAAATATTGCGTATGCAGCAATCAATAATATTATAAGTTTTTTATAAATCTTTTTCATAAGTTAATCTCTCCAATTCTAATGTACTAATCCATTTGGACGCTATAATTATATTATTCTACTTTTTTTAAAAAAATCCTTCTTATATTTTTAATTTTTTACATTATTTTCGATTTTTTTATTCTTTTTAGTAATTTTTATAAAATTGTTATATAAATTTGTAGAACTTTTTCGTATATTTATAAAAATAAAAGAAATAGGTTTAAAGAATAATTTTTTTATAAATTTGAAAGGAATTAATATAACTCCAATAACTTTACTTATAATCTTTTTCAAAAATGTTATTATAGTTACATTTATCTTTATCAAAAAAGAACTAAATATTAACATATATAATGTAATACCAACAGCTATTCCTAAAAACATAAACAAACGAATTTCTCCATTGTTAAAGACAAACATAAAATATAATATGGAAAATCCTGTTAAAATCCAAAATAGGAAGTCCTCGATATAAGTTACAAAATCACTTGTTTTAAATGATTTCCTAAGAATTCTAAAAATATCAAAAAGGATGCCAATAAGTACACCATTTGCTATAAAAATAAAAAATAAATATACTTGATTCATAATCATAGTAAATAATCTCCTTAAAGTAAAATTTATTTAAAAATTTTACTAATTAAACTTCCTTTTGATTTTTCAGCATTCTTATTGTCACTATAATTCATAGATGAAATATCTCCTTCTACAATTACTTCAGAAGTATCAATACTTAATTTATTAATTCTTAAAGATTCTCCTTTTATAGTTAATAATCCAAGTTCTGTTTCTATAATAACTACTTGGTCATCAAAACTTAAAACATCTAATACTCCAGAGACACTTAGCTTTCCTCTGTTTTCCAAAATAAGATTTTGAATTACACTTGTTTGCTGAGTTTTTCTTTCATCAATAGTCATTAGCATTACCTCCCTATTTTGTTTAACCACTAAAATATATATATTCAAAGTTTGTCTTATTTAGAACTCATTTTAAAAAATTAACTCATGTAATTCTTTTATATTCTCATCATCTATAATGCTTTTGAAAACAATAGAAATTTTAGTTTCTGAAATTTCAAAATTCAATAATTCTAAATTCTTCTTCTTTATAAAGTCAATGATTTCTTTTATTAAATCAAAATTTCTTATAATTCCGTTACCTATAATTGATACTCGTGATACCTCTTTTTTTATAATACTCTTTACTTTGTCTTCTTCAATTTTATCAGATATAACAGTTCCTTTTTCTTCATTAAAAGTTGATTTTGTTATAATAGGTATTTTAAATTTTTCTCCTATCTCAACACATCTGTTATGAAGAACTTTTGCACCTTCACTTGATAATTGCATCATTTCTTCATAGGAAAGATTTTCTATTTTCTGTGCATTTTCTATTTTATTAGGGTCTGCTGTATATACACCATCTACATCTGAAAAAATATAACAATTTTTAGCATGCAATGCTGCTGCAATCGCCACCGCTGTTGTGTCAGAGCCTCCTCTACCTAGAGTTGTAATATCTAAATTTTCATCTATTCCTTGAAAGCCTGTTATAATTACTATTTTATTTTGATTTAGTTCCTTTAAAATTCTAGATGTATCTATTCTTATTATGTTAGCATTTTGATTGTTGTTATTAGTGAATATTCCAGCTTGCCACCCTGTTAAAGATATTGAAGGATAACCCATATAGTTTAATAAAATGCTTAGTTTGGCAGTTGACATTTGCTCTCCACAACTAAGTAAAGCATCTAATTCCCTACTCGGTACATTACTAGACAGTTCTTTTGCTTCATTTATTAATTTGTCTGTTGTTTTTCCTTGAGCAGAAAGGACAACAACAACTCTATTCCCTTTGTCATATATTTTTGTAATTCTTTTTGCAACCAACTCTAATTTTTTATTATCAGCAACAGAACTGCCTCCAAATTTTAAAACCATTATTGTGTCCATATTTTTGCTCCACCTCTTTTTATAATATAAAACCATTTTAAATTTAAATATGGTCTTCGTTATATTATATGTAAAAGCAAAGAAAAAAGAGATAGAATGCTCTACCTCAAAAACTAATTTTATTTATTTTTTATATTATACTTAAGATAACTTTCTATAAAATCATCAATTTCTCCATCCATAACAGCTTCTACATTTCCTACTTCATAACCAGTTCTATGGTCTTTTACCATCGTATATGGACAAAATACATATGAACGTATTTGACTTCCCCATGCTATATCTTTTTGTTCTCCTTGTAGGTCTTCAATCTTTTCTTTATGCTCTTTTTCTTTTAAATCAAGTAATCTAGACTTTAACATACGCATAGCTGTTTCTCTATTTTGTATCTGTGAACGTTCAGATTGGCAAGAAACAACAATATTTGTTGGAATATGTGTAATTCTTACTGCTGATGAAGTTTTGTTTATATGTTGTCCTCCTGCTCCTGATGCTCTATATGTGTCTACTCTTAAGTCGTCAGGATTTATATCAATTTCTATATCATCCGTTATCTCTGGTAAAACCTCCACTGATGCAAATGATGTATGTCTTCTACCACCACTATCAAAAGGTGAAATTCTAACTAATCTATGAATTCCTTTTTCTGATTTTAAATATCCATATGCGTTATCACCAATAACTTCAAATGTTACGCTTTTTAAGCCTGCCTCTTCCCCATCTAGATAGTCAAGTTCTTTTACTTCATAATTATTCTTATTTGCCCATCTAGTATACATTCTATAAAGCATTTCAGCCCAATCCTGAGATTCGGTTCCACCTGCTCCTGGATGTATTGTTACAATTGCATTATTTCCATCATATTTTTCTGATAGAAGACTTGCAAGTTCTAATTTTTCTGCTTTCTTTTCTAACTTTTTAGTATTTTTTATTATCTCTTTTTCTAACTCTTCATCATGTTCTAGATTAACAAGTTCTGTTAATTCTTTTAGGTTTTCTATTTCTGATTTTATTTCTTTAAAGTCATTACATTTGGCTTTTAATTTTTTTATTTGTGATAATACTTTAGAAGATTTTTTACTGTCTTTCCAAAAATCTTCTTCTAAAGTTTGTTTCTCTAATTCATTTAATTCTTTTTCGCTATTTTCTATGTCAAAGAGATTCACCCAAATCTTTTATTTTTTCTTCGATAGTTTCTATCAATTTAGAATTTTCTTCTAAATCTAACATTCAATCACTCCTATCTATCTTTATAATTATATACAAATATTACCATATACATACTTCTTTGTCAATTAGAAAAAAGATAACCGTATTTCAAATTTATAAAGCGCCTTCATGTTTAATGAAGGCGTTAAAGAAAAATTATTTTTCTATTAGCTTTTCTTTTTGATTATTATAATTTATATATAAATCATCCAAATATTTTAATCCAACATCTAATGTCATTTTATATTCTTGCTCGTTTTCTGTTGTCCCTATATTTAATTCATTATATCTATTACCATTTTTATCTGATATGTATAACATTTTTTGTATTTTTTCTAAAAATTTGCTTGAATCCATATCTTTTCCATCTTTTATTAGTTTATCATATTCTTCAGATTTAAATATTAAATTAAGCCCTGTATCTGTTATGGTAATATTTTCAAATTCTATTCCTGGTATTTCATTTTCAGGTCTTAGTTCTACTGTGTTTCTTTCATAGAACTTATCTGGTACATCTATTTGAAAATTCCATTTGGCATCACTTAAAGAAAAATCTTCTGCATTTACAAGTGAAGCTTCATTATTGCTTGTATCTAGGTCAACCATTGAAAAACCTGGATCAAATAGTCTAATATATAGTTTTTTACTTTGTGGAAATTTATCTTTGGCTCTTAACGTTATATTCATATCAATTGTTCTATTTTCTTTGTTTACATCACCTAGCGATATTCCACTACTTGAAGCTAGTTGTGTCGCAAATACATCTTTTTTATCATATTCTACCCCTAATTCTTTATAAGTAAATAATGTTACATTATCATATTTAGTATTTTCTTCTCCTATGTGCATTCTGGAATGTATAGAATATATATTTTTATTTTCATCATAAATTGTAAATCCTGATGAAAACATTTGTGAATCTACTTCTAGATTTTCATCAAATTTAAATGTTACATCTATATCTAGGCAGTCATCAGTAAGTAAAATAGAATTTAGTTTAATTCCGACTCCATCTTGTGTCAAATAATCCATATCTAAAACTTCCGCATAACCATCTTCTTTCATCTCTTTTAAAGTGCCTTTAGTTTCAGTACTTGGTAAATTTTTATATTCTTTAAATTCAATATTCCATTTAATTTTTGCATAAATTTGTGTAGATATTACACCTGCTAATATTACAACTACAAATATTGCGGCAATATTTAATATTTTTCTTTTCATATTAACCACTCCTTTCTCCTTAGAAAGAATTTGCTTATAGTTAGAATCTTTATTATACATATTTTCTAAATATTCTTTAAAAGAATTGTTAATCATTATTTATCACATCCTTTCCTAGATATTTTTTTATTTCTTTTAATGTTCTATATATCCTGTTTTTTATATTAGACTCCCCTATTTCTAATTCTTTAGATATTTCAGAAATTTTTAATCCTAATGCAAAATACAGATAAAATATTTTTGTTGTAACTAAATCTTTTTCTCTTAAATAATCCCATACTTCTTCTACATTATTTTTATTGATAATATTTGCTTCTAAATCGAAATTATCTTCTAAATCTTTATTTAAATTATTTTCATCATCATAATACAAAATAATATTATCTTTTTTCTTCTTACTAAAATGTCTTTTTACGATATTATTTTCTATACCAAATATATAGTTATTGATATTCTCAATTTCTAATATTTTTTTCTTTTTTATTATTTTTAATAATTCTAAATATGTATCTTGAATAATGTCATTTATATCTTCAATGTTATTACATTTTATTATTGCGAACTTTAAAGTTTGTTCATAAGTTTTCTCATATATTTTTTCAAAATCTTCTCTTTTTACTTGAATACTCAATTTTTCTTTCCCCCTTTACTTTATAATCATTTTATTTAATAAAAAAGTTTCAATTTATTTGATTTTTAATATATAAAAAGAGCTAGTATACATATTCCTAGCTCTTTGTCTCTGTAAAATTATTAAATTACGTTAATATTATACATTTTTTCCATGGCAGTTTTTGTATTTCTTACCACTTCCACATGGGCAAGGATCATTTCTACCAATCTTTGGTCCTTCATTTCTTACAGTTCTATCAACATCTGTACCTATCTTAGAACCACCGTCAACACTATGAATTGCCTCTAATGCTGCTCCTGTAATTTTTACAGTTTCTTGGCGTTTAGCTTCCCCTCCTGCTCTTACATGCATTAAGATTTTTGTTACATCAACCTTAATATCATTTACCATTTCATCAAACATGTCAAATCCTTCTAGTCTATATTGAACAACAGGGTCTTTTTGACCATATGCACGAAGTCCAATACCATTTTTTAATTCATCCATACTATCAATATGGTTCATCCATTTTTCGTCAACAACTTTAAGCATTACAACTCTTTCAAGTTCTCTCATTTGTTCAGAAGTAATCTCATCTTCTTTTGCTTTATATGAATCTAAAGCTCTCTTCTTTAATTCTTCTGATATTTCTTCTGGCTTTTCTTGATGTTCTTTTACAAAATCTTGCATATCAAGTCCGAAAATGTTCATTATATCATTATTTAAAGATTCAACATTTACTTTATTTGATTCATGTTCTACATAAATTCCTGGTAATTCGTCTGCAACGAATTCTATCATACTTATAATGTTATCATGAATGTTTTCGCCATCTAGAACTTGTCTTCTTTGTTTGTAGATTATTTCTCTTTGAGCATTCATAACATCATCATATTTTAATACATTTTTACGTATTGTAAAGTTTCTGCTTTCTACTTTCTTTTGAGCATTTTCAACTGCATTTGAAATCATCTTTGATTCTATAGGCATATTTTCATCTGCACCTAAAGTATTATAAACCTTAGTAATTACGTCTCCACCGAAGATTTTCATTAAGTCATCATCTAGACCAATATAGAATCTTGACTCTCCTATGTCTCCTTGACGTCCAGCACGACCACGTAACTGGTTATCAATTCTTCTTGATTCGTGTCTTTCAGTACCTATAATCTTTAATCCGCCTGCTTCTATTACTTTTTGTTTTTCTTCTTTTATTTGCTCATCATATTTCTTAGTTAACTCTTTAAATTTTTCTCTTGCTTTTAATATGTCTTCATCATCTGTTTCATAATAAGTATTTGATTCTTCTATTAATTCTGGAGAAATCTTTTGTCTTCTCATTTCTTCTTTTGCTAAATATTCGCTATTTCCTCCAAGCATAATATCAGTACCACGACCTGCCATGTTTGTTGCAATTGTTACTGCTCCAAATTTACCAGCTTGAGCGATAATTTCAGCTTCTTTTTCATGGTATTTAGCGTTTAATACTTCATGTTTTATACCTTCTTGTTTTAATAATCTAGAAAGTTTTTCTGATTTTTCAATAGAAACAGTACCAACTAGAACTGGTTGTCCTTTTTTATGACTTTCTTTAATGCTTTCTACTATTGCTTTATATTTTGCATTTTCATTTTTATAGATAACATCATTTTCATCTTTACGAATCATTGGTTTGTTTGTTGGTATTTCAACAACGTCTAAGTTGTATATTTCCTCAAATTCTGCTGCTTCTGTCATAGCAGTACCTGTCATACCAGATAATTTATCATACATTCTAAAGAAGTTTTGGAATGTAATTGTAGCTAGTGTTTTTGATTCATCTGCTATTTTAACATGTTCTTTAGCTTCAATTGCTTGGTGAAGACCATTATTATAACGTCTACCATACATAATACGACCTGTAAATTCATCAACAATTAAAACTTCTCCATCTTTAACGATATAATCTATATCTTTTTTCATAACACCATGTGCACGTAAAGCTTGATTTACATGATGAACTAATGTAGAGTTCTCCAAATCATTGAAATTCTCTAATCCAAATGCTTCTTCAGCTTTCTTAATACCTTTTTGTGTTAATGTTGCTGATTTTGCTTTTAAGTCTACAATGTAATCATATTTTTCATTATCTTCTGCTTGTTCATAATCTTTTATGTCTTCTTCTACAATTACTTTTGGTGTTAATCTTCTAACAAAGTTATCAGCCTTTTTATATAAATCAGATGATTCATTTGCTCTACCAGAAATAATAAGTGGTGTACGGGCCTCATCAATTAAAATACTATCAATCTCATCGACGATTGCGTAATGTAATCCACGTTGAACTAATTGGTCTTTATAAATTACCATATTATCTCTTAAGTAATCAAAACCAAATTCATTATTAGTTCCATATGTAATATCTGCATTATATGCTGCTTGTTTTTCTTTTGGTTCCATTCCTGCAATTACTAAACCAACAGATAGTCCCAAGAATTTATATAATTTACCCATCCATTCACTATCTCTTTTTGCTAAGTAATCGTTTACAGTAATTACATGAGCACCTTTTCCTTCTAGTGCGTTTAAGTATACTGGCAAAGTAGCAACTAAAGTTTTTCCTTCACCTGTTTTCATCTCTGCGATTCTACCTTGGTGTAAGATGATACCACCTATTAATTGAACATCAAAATGTCTCATTCCTAAAACTCTTTTTGAAGCTTCTCTTACAACTGCAAAAGCTTCTGGTAAGATATCATCTAATGTTTTACCATTTTTTAATTGCTCTTTAAAATAATCTGTTTTAGCTCTTAATTCTGAATCACTTAATTTTGAAATTTCATCTTCCAATCCATTGATTTTTTCAACAATTGGCATTACTCTCTTAACTTCTTTTTCACTGTAAGATTTAAAAATCTTTTTAAAAATACTCATTTTAGCTTTCAATCCTTCCTAAAAGTTATTTATACACATTAATACCTGTATAATATATCACTAATATTTGTTTTTATCAAGAAAATTTCAATATTTTTTAAAATTTTGAAATAGAGAACAGCTCCATGTTGCTGGGGCTGTTCTCTTCTCTGTAGGCTCAATCTTGAAATCACAAAATTGACAGGTCTTTCAGTTTCCGAATAGCAAGAGCCATGGAGCCACTATGACTGGCTTCGATAATAAACTCTTGTGTCCAATCAGCATCATAGTACTGTTCATTATACCCGATAATACCGTCTCCAAGAATAGATAGTTTCCTATCAAGATGAAGAAGATAATTATTAATCAGGTCAAAAGGTTTACGAACGATACGAGACCTAACTATATAAGCCTCATGTTTTGATATTCTAGAGAAGTCTGCAACTTTAGTTAAAAAGTAAGACCTCTTAGTTATATCATCGTTAACCTTATGTGGAACAAATATGAGCCGATATATAATCCGGTCAAGTAGACCCAGGGTCGACATTACTTCCTCATCACTTATGACTCCGCCAAAAGCTGGTGACACAAATATAAGCTTTACCTTTTTTTCATCTCTTTCAAGATAATTTAAGGTTTGTGCAAACTGTGCCGCCGATTTGGAATGACCTAATAATATTATCTTATAATTACAATAATTGTGGTTAAGATAATTAGCTAGCTCTCTAGCACTTTGGTCAATTCCTTCACATTCAAAAGGAAAGTAGGCTGTGATTACTTCATAGTCTGCATTTCCTCCAATCAGGAGATTTAACTCCTTTTTAGGAATCATAAAGATTGGATCGTGCTTTGTTATTCGGTTGTTGTCGTTCAGACTGATGTTCCAACCGTTTCCCATGACTATAAGAGTCCGTGATCTTCCTTCTTTTAGTCTTTGAACGATTAGATTAGAGCTCTTGTAGAGTATATTCTCCATATGGTAACCAGAACACTGGAATATGCACCTCCAAATGAGATAGCCACATGCCAATAAGAGAAGAACAAAAGCAAGACCTTCTGTAAAACTAGTTAATAAACTCATGTTTCCTCCAAACAAAGCCTACATAATAATAATTTTACCATATTTTAGGAAAATTATCAATTCATATTTCCAATACAATTCTCATATATTTTACTAAAACTTAAATGAAATGAGGAATTAGTATGTTTGTTTTTAATGTTAAAGTAAATGGAAATAAGCTATTTAAAACTTTTATAATTTGTTCAGTACTTCTTTTACTTATAATAGTTTGTATTGTTATCTTTAGAGTTATAAATGGTGCTAAAAACAATCCTAACAACTCTACTTGCCTACCACAAAATAAAGTAAATACTATTAGCACTGGAAACTATACAAATGTTTTAAAAGCAGTTCATGATAATATTGATAGTTATGTTGGAGTTCAAGTTAATTTTACAGGATATGTATATCGTGTTTTAGATTTAAAAGAAAATCAATTCGTTTTAGCAAGAGATATGATTATTTCTTCTGATTTCCAAAGTGTAATTGTTGGATTTCTTTGTGAGTATGAGAAAGCAAATGAGTTTGATGACAATACTTGGGTTGAGATAACAGGACAAATTTATAAAGGTAATTACCATGGTGACATGCCTATTGTAAAGGTAACAAAAATGAACGAAGTTAACAAACCAAATGACGAATATGTATATCCTCCAGATGAGACTTATATACCTACAGATGGAGTAGTTTAAAGTATACTTCAGATTTGTTTACATTTTTTAGATTATGTGCTATAATACTATCTGTATGTAAATTTATTTAAAGAATGAAAGGTGAAAAATACGAATGAATGAATTTAAAGAACAAATACAAAGATTAGCTCATAGAGCTCTTCCAAATACTTCACAAGAACAGGAAGCAATTAAAAATTATGGAGATAGACAATTAGAAAAATATGGTGAATTTCATGAGAATCCATATGTAAGAGACTATTTTAACCATCTAGTAGCTGCTGTAATGATATCACAATATGAAAATTATGAGCAGTCAGGTATTAATATTCCATATAGATATAAGGCTCGTAAAAGTACACGAGATAAAGTTGATAAACGTTTAAAAAAGGCTACAGTTCATTATAACGAAAATGGAGATATTATTGTTGATAATGTTGGCCCTCTTTTAGATATCTTTGCAATGGAAATTGTTTCTAGAAGAAGACCTACTGTAACAACTTCTAATGATCCTGAAATCCAACAATTACTTGATGAACAGAAAAGAAACCAAGAAGATTTGGAAAGATTTCAAGGATTTAAACGTAAGCTTCTAATAGATGACCTTAAGCCTCCTAAATCTAGTAATTTGAGATTTGATTGTACTCAAGTAGAATATTATGAAATGTGTAGAGATATATTAAGTAAGTTAAAAGACATAGTTCATCCTAATGCAACTGTTTTAAAAGAACATTATGACAATCAACTTGCTATTATTGATCAACGTTTATCTTTCTTGGAATCTTCCCCAGAAAGTCAAGTTACTCTTGAAGATTTCAAAGACAATTCTGTAAATTTCTTTTCATTACTTTCAGAATTTGAGAGTAGACTTTATAACAAAACAGAATTAGCTGTTCTAACAAAACAAATTGCCTCTCTTTTTGAGGACAATCCAATATTTGAGAAATTAGGAGTAAGTTTAAGTGATATACCTGTTGAAGAGAAAAGAACAAAAAATGGATTTGAATCAAACTTTATTTACTTAGATACACCTGTTGGAAGAGTAGAATGCCAATTACAAACTGAAAGTCAATATCGTTTTGGTAATTTTGGTTTTGCAGCACACACAAAGTTGTCAGGAAAAAATCTTGAAACTGTTAAAATTCCTCAAAATGTAAAACCAAAAATAAGCCAAAAAGTAGAAGAAGTAAAAGAATTTATTTCTAGAATACGTGATATATCACCTGATACCTACCTAGCAAGAATGGATGATAACGAAAGAGGACGTGTTATGACTATAGAATTTGGAGATTATCAAAATTATAAAAAGGTAATTTCTCAAGTTGCAGATGGAGATCCTAGCGAAAGGTTTTTATATAATTATTTTTCAAAACTTTATGCACTTAGAGACGCTTTATTTGATAAAGAAGAACGTTCTTTAGGATTTATTAAAACAGATGTTGAAGAATATATCGATAGTGATGATTTTAGACACTTTTTAGAAATTGCACCTAGTCTTAATAAAGATAATTTAGATATTCAAGATGTTGCTTCACATGAAGATAATGATAGCAATGAAGAAAGATAGAAGTTGTTTTTACAACTTCTATCTTTTATCAAAAATTGTTTTAAATACTCCCCTATCTATTAGATTTGCAAATATGTTTTTAACAATTATTAAAACTATTGGACCTACAAGTAATCCGATTATTCCTATTAGTTTAAATCCTGTATACATTGCAATTAAAGTAAATATTGGATGGACGCCTATATTTTTACTTACTAATTTTGGCTCTAGAATTTGCCTTACAACACTCATTATAATAAGTAAAATAATTATTGCAATTCCTAAATTTATATCTCCATTAATTGCACAAATAATTGCCCAAGGAATCATAAAACTTCCTGAACCTAATATCGGAAGAGCATCTACAAAACCAATTGCTAAAGCCATTAATAATGGATACTGTATATTAAAGCCTACAAATTGTAAAATATATAATCCTATTAGTGATATTATAAAAGAAACTAAAATCAAACTTACTTGTGCCTTTAAATAACCTCCAAGTGTTCCAATTAATTCTTTTGCATGTACCCATATCTTCTTTACCCAAACTTTTGGCAGGTGATGTTCTATCTGGTCTATTATATAAATCTTATCAACGCATATAAAATATAATGCAATTACAGTAATACCTATACATATTGCAATAGAAGGAAGACTAGTTACTAAATTTATTAAACCTGTTAACCCATTTCTTAACCAATTAGAAACCGCTTCTAATACATTTCCTGTAGAGTTTTGTACTACTTGTAACAATTCATCAGATAAATGTATTTTGTTAAAATTAAAACTTGAAATAAATCCTTGAAATTGTACATATGCTTTATCAAAATAATCATTTATTCCTTGTAATAAACTAGAAGCTTCAGAAAAAATAGTAATGATAAGCCATGTTAGTGTCCCAAGTATTAGTAAAGATACTATTACAAATATAATAATGGAACTTACTCTCCTAGTAAGGCCTGTCTTTTTCATAATAAATTTTATTGCTGGTTCTATTATTAAAGAAATTATAAAAGCAACTAAAAAAGGCATATAAAAAATAGATAATTTTAATCCAATATATAAGCCTATTAAAATAAATACGACATATAAAATTCTTTTTAATACTTTACTCCAGTATGATATGTCCCAGACCATTACTTCCTCCCATAAAATTATTATATGCAAAAGGACGGCGTAATATCCGTCCTCAATAATTACATATTATTTTGTTTTCCTTCACAATCACAGATGTTCTCTAAAGTATCGCACACTTGTTCTTTTCCAATTTTATTATCATTATTAGCTAAATCACCTAATGTTAACATTCCTACTACCCTATTATTATCATCACATACAGGAAGCCTTCTTATTTGTTTTTGACCCATTTTGCTTTCAGCATTTGTTATATCATCTGTTTTTTTACACGTACTTACATCACAAGTCATTATATCACTTATAGGTGTTTGTTTTACATCTTTATCACAAGCAATACATCTCAAAACCAAATCTCTATCTGTTACTATTCCACATATAGAATTATTGTTATCACATACAGGTAGACAACCCACATGATGTTCTGACATTAATTTTGCTGCTTCACCAATATTTGTTTCTGGCTTAATGCAACAAATATCTTGACACATACAATCTTGAACTTTCATTTTTATTTACCACCTTTCAAAATTTCTTAGTATTATTTTTAACAAAAAAACAAATAATATTCTATAAATAAATTCTAAAAAGATTGTAAATAAAAAAAGAAGATATTTTGAAATATCTTCCAATTTTTAAATTAATGTTCAATTCCTTCTTCATCTTTACTTTCGTCTTTATCCGCTTCTTTACCTTTTCCTTGAGAACTAATTTGAGGAATTTTTCCTGTAAGTCTTCCCTTATTTTCTCTATCAAGTTTTAACTTAATATAATGAGTAGTAGAACGAACCTTCATCTGTTCTTTATCTCTTGGAGTATATATTATATTTAAACCTTCTGTTCTAGAAAAATCTTTTTGCAAATCTGAACCTAAGAAAACAGCATCTATTGGTTTTCCATATATTTCTTGTAAGTTTTCATTTGCTGAATGAAGATCTCTTGTATAATATTTATAAACTCCATACACAAATTTAAAATGTCTTAATATCTCCATTCTTTCTTCATCAGAAATAACAGGCTTTCTTCCTTTATGTTCTTCTACTAATTCATCAGCTTTTACTCCTACTATTAATCTTTTACATTGACTAGATGCAATTGATAAATTTTCTAAGTGACCTGCATGAAATAAGTCATATGTACCGGGAGCATACCCCAAATCATATGGTTTTTCTTGTGCATTATTTACTTCTTCCTGTTTTCTATTTGCTAAATATTCTTCGTATGCAGATTTCACTTTTGATAATATAACTTTTTGGTCTAGTGTTGTTACAGGAAAAACAAAATCTACACCTCTTAGACATTCTGCAATTTTCATTCTATCTTCCAAACTTTTTAACGGAATTCCTATTCCTAATTGTTCGCACAAATTTTCATCATAAAGTCCTAATCCAAAAGCTTCAACATTTTCTTCTTGGCTTAATTGTATTTGTCTATCTAGATTTTGTAAATCTTCTTCTCTTAATATATCAAAAACACCAGTTTTATATGCTATCATATACTACTCCCCCTCTTTTTAAACTATATTTTTATAAGTTTTCCATTTCTTATCGTTATTTAATACTTCGTCTTTTATAGTTTCTAAATCTAAATCAGAAATCTCATCAATAATCTTATATGCTAATTCTAATGTTAATATTTTAGGCGTACCTTCTTTGAAAAATATTTTATCTTTAATTTTATCAGGAATTTCAACATTATATTTTTCAATTATACTTTTATTTGTAAAATCATAATCATCATATATTTGAGGCTTTTCTAATCTGTCTAAATAATGATTATAAAATAAGTAATCTGATACTAAATGTAAAAAATATCCTTGATTAAAATCTTCTTCTATATCATTTTTATTTAAAAAATTTTCTAAATTAGTATATGCGGGTGATTTTCCATAATGTGTTTTAGATTTATCATTAGTAAAATCTGGTTCGATTGAACCATTTAAAAAATCTTGAGAATGTTTTTTGTTGTGTTTTTTTAAATATTCTTGAGCTATTGCTAAATGTACCACAAAACCAGGCATTTTTCTTCCTCCTTATTAAACATATATATATTTTAGCATAAATTAACATAAGATTCAATATTAATGTATAAAATAAAATGATATGTCGTTTTGACATATCATTAAAACTATCTTTCATAAATATCCATATAATCACCATATCTTGCTATTTCTGGTCTTCTTGGTCCTCCAGGAAATGGTGGTCGTGGTCTTGGCGGACGATGATTTGGTCTCTGGTTTCTTAATAGCTCTCTAATAAGTAATATTTTAATTAAGTCTCTTAAACTTGCATCTTGTCTTCTTACTTCCCTGTTCTCTTTTTTGTCCTCTTTACTTGTTTGTATATTTGTTCGCTCATTTGTTTGTACTTTATTATTTCTATTACTATTTGTATCATTTTGTACGTTAATATTAACGTTAATTTCATTTGTAACTTCTACTGATGAATAAATTTCATCTGTCATTTCTTCAATTAATTCTACTGTTATATTTTCTGTAACTCTACTACATCTTTTTTGTATCATCGGATATATAATTTTATATATTTCTGGATAATATTGTTCTAAATCCTGATTACTATTCATATTATTTGCACTATAATTAGAATAACTATTGTAACTGTTGTAATTATTATTATTTTCAGTCATATACATATTATTAGTATTTGGATAACCTAAAATAGACCTTATGTAATCGTCAAATGGTTCGTTATCATACATAAAAAAACCTCCTTATCTTTTCTATATAATATGGAGGTTTTTAAAATTATGTTATAACTTATTTACTAAATTTTTAAAGATGTTTCCTCTCTCTGCAAAATTTTTAAACATATCAAAACTTGCACTAGCAGGAGAAAATAGAACTACTTCATTTGGCTTAGCATATTTTTTGGCTAAGTTTATTGCCTCTTCCAAATTATCACACATATATATATCAACATGTTTTTTCTCTTTTTCTTCTTCATCTTTTACTGCATTAAATATTTTCCCTGATGTAGCTCCAAGTAAAATTAGTGTTTTTACTTTTTTTAGTATTGGTTTTGCAATTGGAGTATAATCTAAATTCTTATCATATCCTCCTGCAATTAATACAATATCTTCATCAAAAGAATTTAATCCTGCAATAGTTCTTGTAGGTGATGAGCTTACAGAGTCATTATACCATTTAACATTATCTATTTCTCTAACAAATTCTAATCTATGTTCTACCGCTTTAAATTCTTTTACAGCTTCTACAGCAATATCTTGGTCTACTAATGTTTTTGTTGCAGCTAAAGCTGCCCCAATATTTTCAAAATTATGATTTCCTCTTAAAAGGACGTCTTTTGTATTTAATACATGTTTTCTGATACCATCTTCGCATTCTTTTATTATTCCATTATCTACAATAAATCCATTATCTAATTTTTCCTTGCTACTAAAATATGTTACTTTTGATCTTGCTTCTTTTCTACATGCTCTTGTTATTTCATTATCATAATTTAGTACTAAATAATCGTTTTCATTTTGATATTTAAAAATAGTTTTTTTAGCGTCTATATATTCTTCATAATCTTTATGAATATTTAAATGATTTGGTGTTATATTAGTAATAACAGAAATATTAGGACTTATTTTCATACCCATTAATTGAAAACTACTTAATTCTAATACTAATACATCATCAGGTTTCATTTCATCAATTTTTGTAAATAAAGGTATTCCTATATTTCCTCCTAAATATGTATTATACCCAGCTTTTTTTAATATACTATAAATCAAACTAGTAGTTGTTGTTTTTCCGTCACTTCCGGTTACTCCAATAATTTTACAAGGACATAATTTCATTAGCATCTCTATCTCAGATGTTATAATTGCTCCCCTCTCTTTCTCTTCTACTAATTCTTTTCTTGTAGGTAAACAACTAGGTGAGCGAAATATGATATCAAATTTTTTTAAGTTTTCAAAACAATTTTTTCCAAAAAAGGCATTTGTTTCATATTTGTCCAATCTTTCTAATAGTTTTCTTGGTACTTCTTCTTTCTCTTTTTCATCAAATACTGTTACTTTAGCTTTTTTCTCATACATATATTTTAAAAGAGGTAAATTACTTACTCCTAATCCTATTATTGCAACTTTTTTCCCTTTTAAGTAATTATTAAATTCTATTAATTTTTGATTTTTATATTCCATTTTTATCCCCCAAAAATTCAAGCCTTATTTAATATTTATTTATTTTTTAGGTATTATATAACAAATTATTTAAAAAAACAATTTGTACCAGAATATTTTTTCTTATTTTGTGAACAATAATATTAAGATTTGATTGGAGGTGCTTTTCATGTCAAAGAAAAATAAAGAAAACAAAAACAATAACAGAAATAATCAAAACAATCAAAATAATAACAATAATGAAAGACAAAACAATAACAATAGATAGTTTAGATTAAAAAAACTGCTAAGAAGTAAAAACTTTTTAGCAGTTTAATATTTTTAATTAAAATTGATTATCAATTTCTTTTAAGATGACATCATGTGCGCTTCCTTCTGAGATACTTACATCAGATACAAGTGTTAATCTTGCTTTTTCATGGAATTCTAGGATACTTACACTTCCACAGTTACACATTGTTGATTTTATTTTTGCAACTGTGACTTCTAAATTATCTTTTAATCTTCCTGCATATGGTATGTAAGAATCTACGCCTTCTTCAAAAGAAAGTTTCTTATCTCCTCCCATATCATATCTTTGCCAATTTCTAGCACGGTTTGAACCTTCTCCCCAATACTCTTTTACATAGCTATTTCCTTTTTTAACAACTCTTGTTGGACTTTCATCAAATCTTGCGAAATATCTTCCCATCATTACAAAGTCAGCACCTAGAGCTAATGCTATTGTTATGTGGTGGTCATGAACTATTCCACCATCTGAACATACAGGAATATATACACCTGTTTCTTTATAATATTCATCACGAGCTGCTACAACATCTATTAAAGCTGACGCTTGTCCTCTTCCTATTCCTTTGGTTTCACGTGTTATGCAGATTGAACCTCCACCAACACCAACTTTTATAAAATCAGCTCCTGCTTTTGCCAAATACATAAAACCTTCTCTATCTACTACATTTCCTGCACCTATTTTTACAGAATCTCCGTATTTTTCTCTTACAAAATCAATTGTATTTTTTTGCCAAACTGAATATCCATCAGATGAATCTATACAAAGTAAATCTACTCCTGCATCTACTAAAGCTGGAATTCTTTCTTCAAAATCTCTAGTGTTTACTCCAGCACCCACAATATATCTCTTGTTTTCATCAAGTAATGAATTAGGATTATTCTTTCTATCTTCATAATCTTTACGAAATACTAAATATTTTAAATGTTCTTTATCATCTAGTATAGGTAAACAAGCAATTTTATTATCCCATATAATATCATTTGCTTCTGGTAAACTTATTCCTTCTTTTTCCCATACTACTTTATCTTTAGGTGTCATAAATTCTGATATCGGTAAATCTATATTTGCTCTTGATATTCTGTAATCTTTATCTGTAACTAATCCTAAAAATTTACCATTTGGTGTACCATCATCTGTTATTATAACCGTTGAATGTCCAGTTGTTTTTGTTAAATTAAGAACTTCTTCTAATGTTGCATCTGGCTTTACATTTGAGTCACTTACTACAAATCCTGCTTTATGTTTCTTTACTCTTTTTACCATTTTTGCTTGATTTTCAATTGTTTGTGAGCCATAAATAAAAGCAACACCCCCTTCTCTTGCTAAAGCAATTCCCATTTCTTCTCCTGAAACTGATTGCATGATAGCAGATACCATTGGGATGTTGGCATAATACTTTGCTTCTTCTCCTTTTTTAAATTTTACAAGTGGCGTTCTTAATGACACTTTACTTGGTATGCATCTCTCGTCTGTTAAATTTGGTAATAATAAAAATTCATTAAATGTTCTTGAAATATCTTCCAAAATCTTTGCCATGTTTTTTCTCCCTTCCTTTTCATATTTTAACTATTATAATATAACAAATTTTTAAAGTAAAGAATTTTAAAACTTATTTTTAAAGTTTTTTAATCATCTCATTTTGACACATTATGTAAAATGTTGTATAATATTTATTGCAATACAAGCCAATTATTGTTTGGAGGGAAAATGATTTCACTTGTTGATCTTCAGAAAAAGCTTGGATATCACAAAACCCAAAAAGTAGAAGGAGATCCTATTTGTTTTGATGAACAAGAAGCAAAGATAATTGTATCTATCATTACTTGCTTGAAGAATCATCCCATTATTTCTGCCGAGGACGCACAAGTAATTACAAGATACGATATGGTAATTAAGCAAGTGCTTGTCTGCCTGAAAAAGGTTTCAGAAGTGAGTTTTCAGGGGAAAAGCGAAGTAATATTCTTCTTTAATAATCTGCTTCCAATAACTAGGAAGATTCTGATGTGCTTGGGGTTTGAGGTTCTTGATATTCCTGCGAAAAAAATTAGCATCAAATGGTGATATAGCTCCAAACAAAGACTTTCAACTAAAAGTCTTATATGGTCTCTGTTTCAAACCAGAGGCCATTCTTTTTGATTTAATATGTAAAACATGGTATAATTATATTGTAAGGTAAATCCCTTTGCATGGAGGTTGATATGATTACCGCTAAGGATTTTCAGTCCAAGATTACCAAGCGTCAAATTAGGAGGTGCAAGTTTGCAATCAGGAAGAACTATTTGTTTGGGAAGCTTTCTGCTCCCTGTATCTTCGTCAATTTTGATGAGAAAATCACTGAAGGAACTAAGGAAGAACGGCTATGATGTAACGCCCATGGACTCAGAAGGTAGGAAAATCCGAATAGGTTTTTTCTATTAACAACCTTCCGTCAGGATGCTTTGATTACAGTATCCTAGGCCCTTTAGTTTCGAACTAAAGGGTTCTTTTTTATTTCTTTATTTACTTTTATTTCCTATTATGATAATATTTAGAAAAATATTGTTGGAGGTAAAAATGAAAAACGAATTAATTCTAATTTTAGATTTTGGTGGTCAGTATAATCAATTAATAGCAAGAAGAGTAAGAGAATGTAATGTGTATTCTGAAGTTGTTCCTTTTGATATCTCTATTGAGAAAATAAAAGAAAAAAATCCAAAAGGAATAATATTTACAGGAGGACCTGCAAGTGTATTTGCAGATGATAGCCCTAAATGTGACCCTGAAATATTTAATTTGGGCGTTCCTATTTTGGGAATTTGTTATGGTATGCAACTTATGACAATAACTTTAGGAGGAGAAGTTAAAAAAGCTTCAAAAAGAGAGTATGGAGTAACAAACGTCGATATAGACAACAATTCATTATTATTCAAAGATTTTAATTCAAGTAATAACTTCTTAATGAGTCATACAGACTTTGTAAAAACAGTTCCAGAAGGCTTTAGAAATATTGCCTCTACCCCATCTTGTCTAAATAGCGGTATGGAAAATAAAGAAAAAAACTTTTATGGTATTCAATTTCATCCAGAAGTTGTACATTCTGAAAATGGTATCAATGTTATTAGAAACTTTTTATACGAAGTATGTAAATGTTCAGGAGATTGGGAGATTTCTTCATTTGCAAAAGAGAAAATAAAAAGTTTAAAAGAAAAAATTGGAGATAAAAAAGCTTTATGTGCTTTATCAGGAGGAGTTGATTCTTCTGTTGCAGCCGTATTATTACATAAAGCTATTGGTAAGAATTTAACTTGTATCTTTGTAGACCATGGTTTACTCCGTAAAAATGAAGGCGATGAAGTAGAAGAAGTTTTCAAGAAACAATTTGATATTAACCTAATTCGTGTAAACTGCAAAGATAGATTTTTAAGTAAATTAGATGGTGTTACAGACCCTGAAAAGAAAAGAAAAATAATTGGTGAAGAATTCATTAGAGTATTTGAAGAAGAAGCAAAGAAAATTGGCAAAGTAGATTATTTAGTTCAAGGAACTATCTACCCTGATGTAATTGAAAGCGGTTTAGGTAAATCTTCTGTTATAAAGAGTCATCATAATGTTGGAGGACTTCCTGATTATGTGGATTTCAAAGAGATTGTAGAGCCTTTAAGAGACTTATTCAAAGATGAAGTAAGAAAAACAGGTCTAGAACTTGGTATTCCTGAAAATTTAGTTTTTAGACAACCATTCCCTGGACCAGGATTAGCAATACGTATTATTGGAAATATTACAGAAGATAAACTAAATATTTTAAAAGAAGCGGATAGTATATTTAGAGAAGAAATTGCAAACGCTGGACTTCATAAAAGTATCAATCAATATTTTGCAGTATTAACTAATTTAAAATCTGTTGGAGTTATGGGTGATGAAAGAACTTATGATTATACAATAGCTCTTCGCGCAGTAGAAACAACTGATTTTATGACAGGAGTTTGGAGTAAAATACCCTATGAAGTATTAGAAAAAGTATCTAGTAGAATTGTAAATGAAGTAGAACATGTAAATAGAGTAGTTTATGATATAACATCAAAACCACCTGCAACAATTGAATGGGAATAAAATTAATGAGACAAATTAGGGACGGGCCTTTTTTGTCTCATTTCGTTTTTTTATTTTATGTCTCAAAATTATATTTTTCTCTCTTCTCATAATGAGTATGTAACAATTTATGTGCTAATTCTCCTCCTGCTTCTCCTAAATAGTCTTTATATATTTTCTTTAATACTGGATTTTCATGAGATTTTCTAATTGTAGACTTTTCATCTATTGTGTATAAAGCATTTGCTCTTAATTTTCTTACATCTACTTCTGAACGTATTTTAGCACTCTTAATTGGTTGTCCACCACCCATTATACATCCTCCTGGGCAAGCCATTATTTCTACAAATTGATAATCAGCTTTTCCACTCTTTATTTCTTCTAATATAGTTCTGGCATTCTTAAGTCCACTTGCTGCTACAACTTTTATTTCTTTTCCCGCTATATTTACAGTAGCCTTTTTAATACCTTTTCCACCACGTACAGCTTTGAAATCTATTTTTTCTAAGTCTTCTCCTGTTAAAATATCTTGTGCAGTTCTTAATGCTGCTTCCATTACTCCTCCTGTTGTTCCAAAAATTGCAGCTGCTCCTGTTGCTTCTCCCATTGGATCATCAAACTTACTATCTTCTAGCTTTGTAAACTCAATATTTGCCTGTTTAATCATTCTAGAAAGTTCACGAGTAGTAATTACATTGTCAACATCATAAAGTCCCTCATTTTGCATTTCTGGGCGAATGGCTTCGAATTTTTTAGCGACACATGGCATAATAGAAATAACATATATTTTGTTTGGATCTATATTTTCTTTTTTAGCATAATAAGATTTAATTAAAGCTCCAAACATTTGATGTGGCGATTTACAACTTGATAGATGTGGAAGTAACTCTGGATAGTTTTCTTCTATATATCTTACCCAACCTGGGCAACAAGATGTCATCATAGGAAGTTCCTTTCCTTCTTTAAATCTTTCTACAAATTCATTTGCTTCTTCCATTATTGTGAAATCAGCTCCTGTATTTGTATCAAATACTTTATCAAATCCTAATCTCTTTAAAGCTGTTACCATTTTACCTTCAACATTAGTTCCAATTTCCATACCAAATTCTTCACCAAGAGCTACTCTAATTGATGGTGCAGTCTGAGCAATAACATATGTATCTGGGTCTTTTAATTTTGCCCATGCTTCTTTTATAGTTTCTTTTTCATGTAATGCACCTGTTGGACAAGCTTCTATACATTGCCCACAGAAAGTACAGTTTACATCATTTAAACTATGGTCTCCAACAGTAGATATACAAGATTCAAAACCTCTATTTATACAATCAATAGCACCAATTCCTTGGACATTTTTACATGTTGCAACACATCTTCTACATAATATACATTTATTAAAATCTCTAACTAATGCAGGGGATTTATCATCTATCTTATGTTTAGTCATCTCTCCTGGATATTCTACATGTAGAACATTAAATTTTGTAGCCAATGTTTGTAATTCACAGTTTCCTGAACGTGTACAAGTTAAACAATCTTTAGCATGATTTGATATTATTAAATCAAGTACCGTTCTTCTTGCTTCTAAAACATTTGGTGTGTGTGTATGTACTACCATTCCTTCTTCTACTGTTTGAATACATGAAGTTGCAAATCCTCTTCTTCCCTCAACTTCAACAATACACATTCTACAATCTCCAACTTCATTTATGTCTTTCAAAAAACATAATGTTGGAATATCAATTCCTGCTTGCTTTGCTGCTTGTAGAATTGTAGTCCCTTTTTTAGCTTTTACAGTCTCTCCATCTATTGTTAATGTAACCATATTTTCTTCCATTGCTTTTCCTCCTATTTTTAATTATACAATTGCATGGAATGGGCAAGTTGCAATACAAGTACCACATTTAATACATAAAGATTGGTCAATTCTTCTTTTATCTCTTCCCTCTCCTTTGATTGCATTTACTGGACAATGTTTTTGACATAATCCACAGCCCTTACATTTTTCTTCATCTATTCCTATTTTTGCTAGCGCTTTACATTCTGCTGTTCTACATGCTTTATCTATAGCATGTTCTTTAAATTCTTCTCTAAAATAATTCAAGGTACTAATTACAGGGTTTGGTGCACTTTGTCCAAGACCACATATACTAGATTTTTGAATATTCTTTGCTAAAGTTTCTAGTCTATAAATGTCTGATTCTTCTCCTTCTCCATTGCATAGTCTTTCTAGTATTTCTAGCATCCTTTTAGTTCCAATTCTACAAGGAGTACATTTACCACAACTTTCGCTAACAGTAAATTCTAGATAGAATTTAGCAAGTGAAACCATACATTTAGTATCATCCATTACAATAAGTCCGCCAGAACCCATCATTGAACCAATTTCTTTTAATGATTCATAATCTATTGGTGTATCTAAATGCTCTTTTGGTATACATCCTCCTGAAGGTCCACCTGTTTGAGCAGCTTTAAAGTCTCTTCCGTTTGGAATTCCTCCGCCAATATCATATACAATTTCTCTTAATGTAGTTCCCATTGGCACTTCTACCAATCCAATATTATTTACATTTCCACCTAAAGCAAATACTTTAGTTCCTTTAGATTTCTCAGTTCCAATAGAGGAGAACCATTCAGAACCTTTTAAAATGATTTGAGCAATATTTGCATAAGTTTCAACATTATTTATAAGTGTTGGCTTTCCCCATAATCCAGCTTCTGCAGGATAAGGTGGTTTTACTCTAGGTTGACCACGTTTACCTTCTATTGACTCTAATAGCGCTGTTTCTTCACCGCAAACAAAAGCTCCTGCACCTAATCTTATTTCAATATCAAAATCAAAACCAGTACCGAAATATATTTTTTCCAAGTAGTCCATAATCTCTTGCTTGCTTAATTGCAATTTCTAATCTTTTTACTGCAATAGGATATTCTGCTCTTACATAAATAAATCCCTTATTCGCGCCAATAGCAAATCCTGCAATTTCCATAGCTTCAAGCACACTATGAGGATCACCTTCTAGAATACTTCTATCCATAAAAGCTCCTGGATCTCCTTCATCAGCATTGCAAACTACATATTTTTGTTCCCCTTCATTTGCTCTTGTTAGTTCCCATTTTTTACCTGTAGGGAATCCAGCTCCACCTCTACCACGAAGTCCTGATTTCTTTATTGCATCTATTACTTCTTCTGGAGACATTATATCTAATACTCTCTCTAATGCTTTATAACCATCAAAAGCTATATATTCATCAATATCTTCGGGATTAATAACGCCACAGTTTTTAAGAGCTATTCTTTTTTGCTTTTTATAGAAATTTAATTCATCTAATGCTTTTACTTTTTTTCCGTCTATGTCTTTACAAAGTAATCTTTCAACTACTTCTCCTTTAACTATATGTGTATCAATAATTTCCTCACAATCTTCTGGTTTAACCATAGCATAAAAAGTATCTTCAGGTCTGATTATAACAATTGGACCTTTTGCACATAAACCAAAGCATCCTGTTTTTATTACTCTTACATTCTCTATATTTTTTTCTTTTAATATTCTTCTAAAATTTTCTAATATTTCTGGAGATTTTGAAGAAGTACAACCAGTTCCATGACATACTAAAATATGTTTTTCTCTTGTATCAGCTTTAGTATTTACCCTTAAGTCTAATTCTCTTCTTTTATTTTCTCTTATTTCATGAATTTCCTCTAATGTTTTCATTTTATTCCTCCTTTTATTAGACGAAATTTTTATTAATATTCCAATTGGTTATTTATTTTCACTTTCAATTAATTTATCTAAAACTTCATCTAATTTTTGAACGCTTGCCTTTCCATAAACTTCACCGTTTACAGTAAATACAGGTGCCAAACCACAAGCTCCAACGCATCTTGTTTGTTCTATTGTAAATAGTCCATCTTTTGTTGTTTGCCCTGGTTCAATTTTTAGTCTATCTGTTAACCTATCCATTATTTTTTGTGAGCCTTTAACAAAACAAGCTGTTCCTAAGCATACAGATATCTTATATTTTCCTTGTGGTTCTAATGAAAATCTCGAATAAAAAGTAACTACTCCATATATTTCGGCCATAGGTATTTTTAAAAATTCTGATAATTCTTTTTGAATATGCATTGGAACATATCCATAATACTCTTGAATTTCATTTAACATTTGAATCAAATTGTCTTTTTCAGGTAAATACTCTTGAAATAATTTTTCTAGAAATAAATCTTTTTCTTTTTTGCAATCGCATTTATTATTTTCCATGATACTCCTCCTTATTTAGAGTTTTACTTAAGTTTCTTAGATTATATCAAAGTAAAAATTTTTATACAACTATTTTGATAATTTTTATTGACAATTTTGTAGAAAAATGTCAGAATATACATATAAGCTAAAGAATAAAGGGGTGAGATTAATGGAAGGAAATCAAGAAACAAAAGGATTTAGTATCGCTTCTATGGTATTGGGAATTGTTTCTCTAGTTCTATGTTGCTTTATTTATATCTCTTTACCTTGTGCTATTTTAGCAGTAATTTTCGGTATTGTTGGAATGAAAAAAGGTGGAAAAGGTATGGGAATCGCTGGTTTAGTTTTAGGAATAGTTACACTTGCTATTTTAGCTTTAGGAGTATTAGGAATATTCTCAATAGGCTCAGCTTTAATATAATAAAATAGAAGACACTAAAAGTCTTCTGTTTTATTTTATTATTTAAGGATGGTTATAATGTTTAATAAACTAAAAAATTTTGAAAAAATAATAAAAAGCAATAAATATTTAAAACTACTACTAATACAATTAACACTTATAATTGTATTGGTATTTATTTTTGTATTTGTTAAATCTTCTTTAATTAATCTTATTCCTCCATGCTTTTGGCAAGAAAACTATGGCTTCAGTTGCCCTAGCTGCGGTTCTACTAGATGTGTTATAAGCTTAGTAAATGGTGATTTCTCTTCTGCTTTTTTATATAACCCATTTACATTTGTCTTAATTATATATTTGTTCTTGTTAGATTTATTATATATAGTAAACACCATCTTAGATAAGAAATACTTGAAATTCTTTTATCCAAAATGGTGGTATGTTATTATATATTTTTCTTTATGGGGTATTTATACAGTGGCTATTAATGTTTTGAATTTCATTTAATTTAGTATAACTTGACCTACTATATCATTTATATTTTCTATATTATGTTTTTCCATATATTGTTCTATTTCTTTTATAGTATTTATACTTGTATATGGATTTTGGAAGTTTCCTGCACCTATTGCTATAGCTTTTGCTCCTGCAAGCATAAATTCTATTGCATCTTCACCGTTTATAATTCCACCCATTCCTAAAATTGGTATATTAACGATTTGTGCTACTTCGTATACCATTCTCAAGGCAATCGGTCTTATTGCTGGTCCTGATACTCCTCCCATATTACTTGCAAGAACTGGCTTTCTTTTTTCTATATCTATTTTCATTCCTTGAATTGTATTAATTAGAGAAATTCCATCAGCTCCACCATCTTCTGCTCCTTTTGCACTTAAAGTTATATCTGCCACATTTGGTGTTAACTTTACAATAAGAGGTTTATTTATTATTTTTCTTACTTTACTTGTTATATCTTTTACAGATTCATATGTTCTTCCAAAAAGTTTTCCAGAACTTTCATTATCTGGACAAGCTAAATTTAATTCAATTCCATCTATATTTGTATTATTTAATATTTCACAAACGTCACAAAAATCTTTAATAGAATTTCCACAAACATTTACAATTATTTTTGTATCAAATTTTTGTAAGAATGGAAGTTCATTTCCTATAAAAAATTCTACTCCTGGATTTTGTAATCCTACATTACTTAAAACACCACTTGGAACTTCACATATACGAGGTGGTCTGTTTCCACTTTTAGGTTTTATTGATGTTCCTTCTGTTATTATAGCTCCTAATTTGCTTAAATCAAAAAAATTACTATATTCTCTTCCATAACCAAATGTCCCTGCAGATACCATTACAGGATTTTTCATTTTTATTCCGGCAAAATCTATATTTGTGTTCATTTATATTAGACCCTCCATTCCTTCTTTTTCTATAATCTCTATTTCTTTTTCCAAATTAATATTAGACATCTTATCAATAAAATCAATTACTTTATCTAATTTTAAATATTTAGGACTTAAATCTTTTTTATCAGTGGACATATATTTTTTTATATTGCTTAAGATTTTTATATTATATTTAGAAATCAGATAATAATTTAACATATCATAGTCGTCATAAAAATTTTCATGCTTTTGTATTGTTTCTTCATGCTCTGTTTTAAAATATTTATTATAAAAATAATAATCTACTAATAAATGTAGTAAATACCCTTTCCAAAAATCTTGTTGTAAATCTACTTTTTTATCATTTATAAATAGTTTTATATCTGTTTTTACTTGGTTATCTCCCCATTCTCCATAATGTGTAGAACTTTTATTATTAGTTAATTCTGTCATGGTTTCATTTAAATCAGGAGCAATTGTTCCCTTTATAAATTCTTGTTCGTTTTTTACTTGTCCTTTATTTTTTCTTATAAATTCTTTTCCTATTGCTATATGTATAGTTAATCCTGGCATTTAAGAACCTCCCTTAAAACTCTACATCTTTTGCTCTAAATACTGGTCCACCTTTACATACATGCCAGTATTCTGGATTTTCATTGCTACTTCTTGCTGTCTTAACAGCACAACCTAAACAGGCTCCTAAACCACATCCCATTCTTTCTTCTAATGAAACTTGACAAGGAATGTTTTTTTCAATAGCTAACTTTTTTACAGCTCTAAGCATAGGAAGAGGTCCACAAGCATATATACAATCTATTTTTTCTTGTTCTAAATCTTCTTCTAACTTTGAAATTGCAAATCCTTTTTCTCCATAAGAGCCATCATCTGTTGTGATAACAATTTTATCTGAAACATCTTTAAACTCGTTTTCTAATACGACATTTTCCTTACTTCTAAAACCTAAATATATATTAACATTTCTATTTTGTTCTTTTGCTTCTTTAGAAAGTTCATATAATGGGAATACCCCTATTCCCCCTCCTATTACAGCAATTTTTTCATAATTATTAATTTTAAATGTTCCCATACCTAATGGTCCCATAATATCTATTAAAGCTCCTTCTTCTCTCATTGAAAGCAGTCTCGTTCCTTCACCTTTTACCTGAAAAATAAATTCTAAAGTTCCTTCTTCTTTATTTAAATTATAAATACTAATTGGTCTTCTTAAAAAAGGAACTGTGGTTTCAGTTACACGTATTTCAATAAAGTTACCTGGCTTAGCTTCTTTTACTATTTCATTTGCTTCTATCTTAAATCTCAAAATATCTGGTTTTAAATATTCTTTTCTAATAAGTTTTGCTTTAAGAATTCGTGGCATTATAAAATCCTCCTATTTAAAAAAATTATATTTTAATATTTCTTATTTATCCCAATTTAAAATTAAATTCTATTTATTATTAGTTACAAATTCTTCTATTTTAGCATTAATTTTATTTATTTTATAACCAGGATGATTACATATATTCCATCCTCTTTTCTGAGCAGCAATTGCATTTTCCTCTCTATCATCTATAAATAAAATATTTTCAGGACTAATTTTACAATCTTTTTCTACTATTTCATAAATCTTACTATTAGGCTTTATTTCTCCTAGTTCAAAAGATAACCATATATAATCAAATTTATTTAAATCTAATTGTTTATCAAGTCTTTCTTTATCCAATAACATTAGATTAGATAATATTCCTATTTTACATCTTCTTTTTGTTTCATGTTCTAATTTTACCATATCTTTATAATAATCTACACTCTCAAATTTTTTTCTATAAATATTATAAAATGTTGTAAAGTCACATTTTAATTTATATGCTTCTTTTATTCTACTAAACCATTTCTCTACATCTTTAATGTCTTTACAAGCACTTATACTTCTTCCATCTTTATCATATGTACACTTTTTCCATAAACTTATTACTTCTTTTTCATTTATATCCGGATTTATTGATTTTATAATATTTACAATTATTTTGAAATAGTTATTTTCTCCTTTTTTATGGCTTTCTACTATTCCTCCCCAATCAAATATAACTATTTTATTTTCATTATATTCCATATATCTATACCTCTAGCTACTGTTCTAATATTTTTTCTAGCTCTCTTATCTTGTCACGAAGTTCAGCTGCTTTTTCAAATTCCATTTCTGCTGCATATTTTAACATTTCATCTGTAAGTTTGTTAATTGTTTCTTTAATGTCGTCTTCTTTTTCAAACTTATATTCAACTTCTATATCTTTTGCATCAACAACAGAAATTGAATCTCTTACAGATTTGTTAATCGTCTTAGGTGTGATATGATGTTTTTCATTATATTCTTGTTGTATTTTTCTTCTTCTATTTGTTTCTGAGATTGCTTTTTCCATACTCTCTGTTAGTTCATCTGCATACATAATAACTGTTCCATCTGTATTTCTTGCAGCACGTCCTATTGTCTGAATAAGAGATCTTTCTGAACGAAGGAATCCTTCTTTATCTGCATCTAATATTGCGACTAATGATACTTCTGGTATATCTAAACCTTCTCTTAATAGGTTTATTCCAACTAACACATCAAACTCACCTAAACGAAGGTTTCTAATAATCTCCATTCTTTCTAATGCTTTTGTATCAGAATGCATATAATTTACTTTTATATCTAGACCTTTTAAATATTCTGTTAGGTCTTCTGCCATTTTCTTTGTTAAAGTAGTAACTAACACTCTTTCGTTTTTTGCAACTCTTTCTCTTATTTGCTCTAGCAAATCATCAATTTGGTTAGTTACTGGTTTTACTTCTATCTTAGGATCTAATAGTCCTGTTGGTCTAATAATCTGTTCTACTACGTTATCTTTGCTGTGTTCTTTTTCATATTCAGCAGGAGTAGCACTTACAAATATTACTTGGTTTATTCTCTCCTCAAATTCTTTAAATGTAAGTGGTCTATTATCAAATGCTGATGGTAATCTAAATCCATAATTTACTAAAGATTCTTTTCTTGCTCTATCTCCATTATACATAGCTTTTACTTGTGGTATTGTTGCATGTGATTCATCTATTAGTAACAAGAAATCTTTTGGGAAATAATCAAATAGAGTATATGGAGGACTTCCTGCTGGTCTTCCACTTATATGTCTTGAATAGTTTTCTATTCCTGAGCAAAATCCTGTCTCTTTCATCATCTCTATATCAAAGTTTGTTCTTTCTTCTATTCTTTGTGCTTCTATTAGTTTGTTTTGTGATTTGAAGTATTTTACTCTTTCTTCCATTTCTTGTTCTATTGTTACAATTGCTCTATCCATCTTCTCTTTTGTTGTAACATAGTGTGATGCAGGAGAAATTAGTATATGACGTCTTGTTCCTAATGGCTTTCCTGTTAAAGCATTTATTTGTACAATTTTCTCTATTTCATCTCCCCAAAATTCAACTCTCACCGCTTCTTCTGATTGATCTGATGGATAAATTTCTACAATATCACCTTTTGCCCTAAAGGTTCCTCTTTTAAAATCTATTTCATTTCTTGTATATTGCATACTAACTAATTTTTTTAATACTTCATCTCTTGATTTTTGCATACCAGGTCTTAAAGATAACATCATTTCTTGGTAGTCAACTGGGTCTCCTAAACCATATATACAAGAAACAGAAGCAACTATTATTACATCTCTTGTCTCAAATAATGATAATGTTGCTGAATGTCTTAATTTATCTATTTCATCATTGATAGAAGAGTCTTTTTCTATATATGTGTCTGTTGATGGTATATAACTTTCTGGTTGATAATAGTCGTAATAACTTACAAAATACTCAACATTATTTTCTGGAAAAAACTCTTTGAACTCGCTATATAGTTGTCCTGCTAAGGTTTTATTATGAGCAAGTACAAGTGTTGGTTTTTGAACTTTTTGAATTATATTTGCCATTGTAAATGTTTTTCCAGAACCTGTAACACCTAATAATGTTTGATATTTCTTGCCTTCCATAACTCCTTTACTTAAATATTCAATTGCTTGTGGTTGATCACCTGTTGGTTTATATTCTGAATGTAATTTAAACATATGTCCTCCTCTCTGTACTTTTTAATATTATGCTTTATTTACTTACAATTTTAAGGTTTGTCTGCTACAATTCCATAATACCTTCTTCTTAGTAATATACCTTTTTCATAAGTATTTTCTTTAATATATATATCTAGGTTTTCTAAGTCTATATTATCTTCATTTAATTTAGTATTTTCTAGTATTGGTGTCTTTAATAATAAGGTTAATAAGTCTTCTTTAGTTTTATAATATTCTCTAATATAAATTGGAACTAACTCTACATTTTTAAATCCTGCATCTAATATGTTTTCATAATCTATTTGGCTAATAGGTTTAATATCATTAAATGCTTGTCCTCCATTAAACAGCCTTTTTAACTGCCAACAATCTAATTTATCGACTCCTCTTAATATTACTTTTCCTTTACTTTTTAAAGTTTTGAATATTTGTTTTGCTGATATACAGGTATGTCTTGCGACTACTACATCAAAATAATTATCTGGTGTATCCATATTTAAGTTGTCCATAATTCTAAATTCAATATTTTCTTTGCCTGACTTCTTTAAGTTTTCTTTAGCTGTTTTTATCATCTCTGGAGAAAAATCTGTTCCAATAATTTTCTTAACTTTTGGAAATTCACTTAAAACTTTTTCTCCTCCACCTGTTCCTAAATCTAGTACTATTGAATTTTCATCTGTGGAATTTTTTAGAATTTCATACATATCCCAATTTGTTAAATTCTCTTCTTCAACTTTTATTTTGCTAAAATCCCAGTTTTTTATTTTATTATAATAGTTCAATTCATCAATATCCATGTAACTTTTCTCCTTAATTAACTTAGATATTATTCTAAATTAAAATTCTATGTATTAGTATATCATATTTTTGCACACATAACAATTGCATTTATAACTTTATAAAAAAATAAAAACAAGATATAAGAATATCTTGTTTTTGTTATATTATTATATTAACTACAAGCATTAACAATACTATTCATAAGTTGCCAGTAAATACTTGTACTTCCTTCATAATGACTTGTCATAACTACTACTAATTCTAACTCTGGTACTACAAAAATATATTGTCCGTAATGACCTTGTGCAAAATAAGCATGATAATTATTATTACCAAATGTACGTACCCACCATTGATATCCATAATCCGCTGAACCTGATGACCTATCAAACTGAACTGTTGTTGAATCTTCTACCCATTGTGCTGGAATTACTTGTTCTCCTTCCCAAACACCATTATTTAAATATAATTCTCCTATTTTTGCCATGTCATATACATTCATTGCAAAACCATTTCCACCATCTGAAATACCTTGAGGGTCTGTAGAACATTCTACACTATCCATGTCAAGTTTATCAAATAAATTTTCTTTACCAAATTCATATGTTGTCTTTCCTGTTGTTTGCTGTATTATAGCAGATAAAAGATGTGTATTTCCCGTAAAGTAATTAAATGTTGTCCCTGGTCTTGATACAGCTGGTCTATTTAATACATAATCTACCCAATTACTAGAAGCAAGCCAATCGCTCCAGTTAGCTGTATCACTAGCATCTAAACCTGTTGTATGTGTTAATAAATTCCATACTGTTATTTGTCTTTTATATTGGCTTCCGTCATTTAGAATTTCAGGGAAATATGTAGATATTGGTGTGTCTACACTATCAATATATCCTTGTTCCGTTGCTATTCCAAATATTGCAGATGTAATACTCTTTGATGTTGATTGTAATGTGAACACACTGTTTTGATTATAGCCATCTTTATAATACTCATCAACTATGACACCATTTCTTACAATAACTTCTGCATTTATTGGATATTGGTCAATAGTTTGATGAACATTTTCTATTACACTACCATCTATATTATGATTTTCTAATGTATCATGTTGCCATTGCCAAGGTGTATCTTGAACTGGCTCTTCTACTTCTGCAATTAAGGTATTATTTTCGTTCGCACTTAAAACATTTTGACTTACTACTTCATTTGTATCTTCATTATTATTGTTATAAATAAATAAAGCTACTAAAATAAGGGCAATTAGTAATAATACAACAATTATTGTGACAATCACTTTAATTTTGTTAGCTTTTTTCGATTCCATAAATCTACTTCCTTTCCTATTACTCCCCCTTATCTTTTCATTTAACATATTAGCATCTGGTGTTTACTCCAAGTCAATAGTTTTAGTAATTTTTATTTTAAATATTTCACCTTCTTTTTGTATTATAATATCTTCACTATTATTATGGAAGTTCAAAATTGTTGATATTGTATTTACTAATAGTTTAATGGAAAAGAAAAAATAAGGTAATCAAAATCACCTTATTTTAATCTTCTAATTATTATTTTCATAGCTTCCGCACATTGATTCATCTTTCTTTTTTGTATTGCAATTTTCTACTGGTGTAACTGTTATTTGTTGTAATATACATTCTTGATTAGCCTCATTATGATATTTGCAACTACTTACTGTACAATTAATTTTTTGACCCTTATCCATAAAAATAGCCTCCTTTATATTATATATATAGTATGGCTATTTTT
>CALXXB010000002.1 GCA_944392525.1 uncultured Clostridia bacterium
AGATGTACGCAATAATCGAAAGCTGTGGAAAACAATACAAAGTAGCAGAAGGAGATGTTGTATTTTTCGAAAAATTAGATGCAGAGGAAGGTAAAAAAGTAACTTTTGATAAAGTTATGTTAGTATCTGAAGATGGAAAAGTACAAGTTGGAAATCCATATGTTAAAGGTGTAAAAGTAGAAGGAAAAGTAGTTTCTCATGGTAAAGCTAAAAAAATCATTGTTTTCAAAATGAAAGCAAAAGCTAACTATAGAAGAAGATATGGTCACAGACAACCATATACAAAAGTAGAAATTACTTCAATAAAAACAACAGCAAAGAAAGCTGCAACAACAGCTAAAAAAGAAGCTGAAAAAGTAGAAGCTTAATTTAAAAAGATGTTTAATAAGCGAAAAAAATAAATAAAAAAGTCGAAAGGAGTTGAGAAAGCATGGCTCATAAAAAAGGTCAAAGTAGTAGCCGTAACGGTAGAGATAGTGAATCAAAGAGACTTGGTGTTAAAAGAGCTGATGGACAATTTGTTTTAGCAGGAAATATCCTAGTAAGACAAAGAGGAACAAAAGTACATCCAGGAGTTAATGTTGGAAAAGGTAGCGATGACACATTATTTGCTTTAATCGACGGAAATGTAAAATTTGAAAGAAAAGGTAAAGATAAAAAACAAGTAAGTGTTTATCCAGTAGCACAAGCTTAATTTGATAAAAGGTGAGGCATAGAGTATAATCTATGTCTTATTTTTTTGCCTTTTATTGAAAGATTATGTAAAACGTGGTATAATAGCATGGATGTAGCATTGATGCTACTAGCAATATCAGTGGAATTATACGACAAGAAGAAAGGAATGAACATGTCGGTTTTCTACATTAGTAATGGGGAAAAGATGAAGTTCAGGCATCACAAGGATATTCGAATGCCTTGGAACGCATCGTTCACGATTACAGAGGAGATGAGTGGTTGCGAAGAGCAATGGTTTGGTTATACTAAACCAAAGTCAATAAGGTTTAGAGCTGAGAATGTAGAACTCAATGCTGACCTTGGGAAATTCCGTGTTTGGTACGGAGCAGCTTCTGCGAAAGACTTCTTCAAAGTCAGCATTAGGCTTGCAGAGCCATACGTACGCAATCTCCAAGAGATTGTGGATGGATTGGTTTGTGCTTTCCTAAAAATGCCAAGAGGATTGGCAAGAGGAACTTATCTTGAGGACATTCCGGGAAATATCACTTCTAAGAGTGTTAACGGAATGGAGGATTATACTCCTCGTCCATCAAGACTTACGCTTGAACTTGCTGAACTCATCAATGATGATGAGAAGGAAAAGGTGAATAAGCCTAAGTCTTTCGATTACTGGGTGTTTGACCAGGAAATGCTAGACAAGGGTATTATCCTCACTGTGGGAAACGAGAACGGTGTCGAGTTCATGAGATACCATGTAATTGCTTCTTTGCCAGAAAGCGAAGAGGTTGTGACAGCATATGTGCGCCCATGGTTCTGTGAAGAGTACGACATCTAGTTCGTGCAACCTTTTTGTGGTTGTTCCACTCAAAAAAAGGCTCTCTTATAGGGCCTTTTTTTGATATTTAAACTGAAAAATGATTTGTGATATCACATTTTTTGCTATTTTGCTTGATAAACTAAAGAAATAATGATAAAATCAAAAAAAATAAGAAAGGTTGGGGCAAAATGGCAAAAATAATTAGTTTTGATATTTGGGATACAATAATAAAAAGAAAATGTCATCCTGAAGAAGTAAAACTTGCAACTGCAAGATATATAGTTTTAAAGCATGAAAAAGAATTAAAAGATAAGTATAAAAACATATATGAAATATTAAGAAAAAGAGATGAGATAGAAGCTGAAGAATGTAAGAAAAACAAAGAAAAAGGCTTCGATGAAGAATGTAGAATTTTAGAGGTTTTTAAGTTATTAGAAAAAGAAATATTTAATAAGGAAATGAATATAGAAGAAGAACTTCTAAGAGAAGAAATAGAACAAGAAAAAAGGGTAATATTTATAAATCCAGAAATATTACCTATATTTGAGAAATACAAAGATTTAAAAATGTATTGTATTTCTGATTTTTATATGAGTGCAGAAAGTTTAAAAGAATTATTAGATTATCTAAATATACCTGTAAAAATAGAGAAAATATACAGCTCTGCAGATTATTTATTAAATAAAAGAACGGGTAATTTATATAAAAAGGCTGAAGAAGAACTAGGAATAAAACCAGAAGACCATATACATGTTGGAGATAATCAATATTCAGATATAGAAATGGCAAATAGCTTAGGAATAGAAACAATAAAAACAACTAAAACAGAGTTTGATTTTGTTCCTGAAAAAGGAAGAAAATTTAACTTTGATTTGTCATGCGTAAAAAGAGAAGAAAACACTAAGAAAGATAAACTATTTAATAATGGAGTAGATTTAGCACCATTACTATATTTCTTTGGATATAGTATTGTTGAATATGCAATAAAAAATAATATACCAACAGTATATTATGCAACAAGAGAAGGAGAAACTTTTATAAAAATACATGAACTTATTAAAGAAAATAATCCTTTTGGAGTAGAACTTCCTGATTGTGATACAATCGAAGTAAGTAGAATGGCAACATTCTCAGCATCATTAAAAGAGTTTTCTATACCAGAATTATTACGTTTATGGTCACAATATAGAACTCAAAGTATGAAAGCCTTATTTAAAACATTGGCAATAGATATTGAACCATATAAACAATATTTAGGAAAGTATGATTTAGTACCAGAAGAAAATATTGTTGATCCTTGGTTTGATTTAAGAGTACAAAGATTATGTGCAGATAAAGAATTTACAGACAAAATTCAAGTTGAGTTAGATAGAAAAAGAAGTGAGTTATTAGAATACTTTGAAACAAAAAAGAAAATTACAAATAATGAAGAACCAATGTTTATGGTTGATATTGGATGGAGAGGAACTATTCAAGATAATCTAGCTCATATATTTACAAATAAAGAAATTGGTGGATATTATTTAACTTTATATGATTTCTACAATTTACAGCCATCAAATACATATAAAATAAGTTACTTAGATGATAAGAATATAAGGGATAACGAAGTTGCTAGTATGATTACATTGCTAGAATGGATATATAATCCAGGTACAGGAAGTGTAATAGAATATAAACAAGGTGAGGCAATAAGAAAAGCAAAAACAGAAGAAACTGATATTGTAAAAGAATACATAAAACCACTGCAAGAAGGAATGTTCGAAGCTGCAAAAGTGATAAATGAATATATGAAATATCATCCTTATGAGGCAATAGAGACAAAACAATATGTTTATGACTTAATAAGAAAAACAAAAACTAATCCAAGCAAAGAACTAATAGAAGCATATTATAGCATGGTATTTAATGATACATTTGGAACAGCTGAATATGTTGAAAAAGATGATAAACTAACAACAATGCAAAAACTTAATATATTTAAATGTAGAGATATGCTTAGAAAAGAAAGCTGGAAAGAAGCATTTATTATTTATAATGATATTGAATATATGAATGCATTAACAGGTGCTAAGTCACTTGCAAGAAAAATGCTTGGAAAGGATAAATAGGAAAGGAATGCAAGCTAATATGGAAAACTATATCTTATTATATGGAGATAAAAAGCCAGAAGATAATGTCTGTATTAAAAATATGTTCAAAAAACATCAACAAATAAATTTAGGTTGGACTGATTTTGATTATAATAAAGACATGAAAATAATTGAGGAATCAATAAACAATGGTGTAAAACAAATTATATTTTCTGGATTAGAAGTAGGATGGGATAGATTAATAAACGAGGTAAGAGAAAAACATCCCGATATAAAGGTAAAAGTAATTTGCAATACATTAGATAGTTTATTATATTATGATTATGAAAGACAAAACTTTTTTAGATTATTAGAATTGTCAAAAGAAAATAAGATAGATGATATAGCTTTTTTAAGAAAAGGACAATATGAAGTATATAATCAATTAGGATATAAATGTTCATATTTAAGGGAAAACTTTATATTGGCTGAAAATAAAAAAATAAAAATAAAACAAAAAAATGATGTGATAGATATTGGGATATATCCTTTAAATTATACTTGGGATAAAAATATATTCAATCAATTATGCATACCAAAGTATATAGAAAATTCAAATCTTAACTATAACGAGATAGATGAAAGAATGAAAGATTTTCTTGATACTATGCAAATAAAATCAACATCAGATAAAATAGAAAAAATAGAAGAAAAAGATATACAAGAAAAAGTTGCAAAAAACGATATAAACATTGCGACGTCATTTACTGAGTATTTCCATGTTGTATTTCTACTTAGTATGGAACAAGGAGTTCCATGTATAATAGGAAATACATCTGATTTCTTTGAAGATGAAAAGTTTAAAGAATTAAAAAGCTATGTTGTAACAGAAGCTGAAGATAATAGTATTATTAATTCTAATATAGTAAAAGAGTGCTTAAAAAATAAAGAAAAAGTAATGAAACTTTATAAAGAATGGAAAGATGAATATAATATTTTAGCTAATAAAAGTATAAAGGAATTTATAGAAAAATAGTAAATTGTTATTTTCTAGAGAGGAATGAATTTTATGCAGAAATTAAAAAATCTAGTAAAAAGATTTGTAAAAAAAGATGGTTTGTTATATAGAGGTATTAGAAAAATATATCATATGTTAAGTACAGCAAAGTACAAGATAACGAACAATAAGAAAATAAAAGAAGAACATAAACATTATACAGAAGTAGCAAATGAAGCTATAGAAAAGATTAGGAACTATAAGGATAAGGATTACATAGTATTTTATAACCCAACATGGCTTGGAGTTGCAAATTCAACTAAAGGACTATTTGAGAATATCGTGCCATTAGAACATATATATGACAAAAAAGATATAGAAAAGGTAGCAAATGCTATTGTAGAAAACAATATAAAATCAGTGATATTTAGCCAGATTTGTGATGGATGGATTCAAACGATAAAAGAAATAAAAAGTAAAAATGAAAAAATAAAAATAAAAGTGATATGGCATGGGAATTGTTATGAATATTTTTCTGATTTTACATGGAATCTAAATAAAGAAGTGATGAATTTATACAAAGAAAAAAAGATAGATTGTTTTGCTTTTGTTAGAAGCATAATGTATGAATTTTATAAAAAAGTAGGCTTTAAGAGTTTTCAGTTACAAAATAATGTACATTTAGATAATATAAAACGAGTAGAAAAGAAAAAATCAGATAAAGTGAAAATAGGAATTTATAATGCAGATTCAAGAGAATTAAAAAATATATATACTTCATTAAGTGCAATAAAATTAGTACCAAATTCAATTGCAGATGTTGTTCCGATAAATGATGGAGCTAGAAAGTTTACAGAAATTTTAGAACTAGAAACAACAAGTGTAGATGATTATATTCCAACAGAGGAATTATTAGAAAGGATCCAACAAAATGAAGTAAATATATATCCAACATTTACTGAAAATGCACCAATGTTCCCTTTAGAAAGTTTTGAAATGGGAGTTCCATGTCTACTTGGAAATAATAACGATTATTTTGTAGGAACAAAATTAGGTGAATATGTAATTCTAACTAAAGAAGATGACCCAGAATATTTGAAAGAAAGAATTATAAATTGTATAGAACATAGGGAAGAAATTATGGATTTATATAAAGAGTGGAAAAAAGATTTTGATAAAAAATGTAAAGACTGGGTAAATGAATTTGTAAATAGTTAGAAATAAAGGAGGCTGAAATATGAAAGGAATTATTTTAGCAGGTGGGACAGGTTCAAGATTGTATCCTTCAACAATAAGTGTTTCAAAACAATTAATACCAATTTATGATAAACCTATGATATATTATCCACTATCAGTTCTTATGATGGCAGACATAAGAGATGTGCTATTAATAACCAATACAGAGTGTGTAGAACAGTATAGAAAATTATTAGGAGATGGAAGTAGGTATGGACTTCATATTGAATATAAAGCACAAGAAAAACCAAGAGGAATAGCGGAAGCATTTATTTTAGGAGAAGAATTTATAGGAAATGAAGAAGTTTGTCTAATATTAGGTGATAATATATTTTATGGACAAGGTTTTCAAGATTGTTTAGATATTGCAATAAATAAAAAAGGAAAGGCTAGAATTTTTGGATATCCTGTAACAAATCCTACAAGTTTTGGAGTTGTTGAATTCGACGAAAATAATAAAGTTTTATCTATTGAAGAAAAACCTAAAAATCCAAAATCAAATTATGCAGTTCCTGGATTATATTTTTATGACAGTTCAGTTGTAGAAATAGCTAAGAATGTTAAACCTTCAGAAAGAGGAGAACTAGAAATATCAAGTATAAATAACGAATATCTAAAACAAGGAAAACTGGATGTAGTTTTATTAGGTAGGGGGCTTGCATGGCTTGATACTGGAACTGCAAGAGGATTGCTTCAAGCAAGTGATTTTGTTTCAATCATTCAAGAAAGACAAGGTTTGTATATAGCATGTTTAGAAGAAATTGCATGGAGAAAAGGTTGGATTACAGATGAAGAACTTTTGAATTTTGGAAAAGAATTAGAAAAAACGGATTATGGTAAATATATCTTAAGATTAGTAACATATGGGAATAAACAAGTTAGGAAAAATAAGTAAGAGGAGAAAAAGATGAAAAATATTATTGTCACTGGTGGAGCTGGATTTATAGGTTCTAATTTTATAAATTACATATTAAATAAAGATGAAAACGTATTTGTTGTAAATGTTGATAAATTAACTTATGCAGGAAACTTGGAAAATTTAAAAAAAGTAGAAAACAGTGAAAGATATGTATTTGAAAAAGTTGATATTTGTAATGAAAATGAAATGAAAAGAATTATGAACAAATATGATATAGATACAATTGTTAATTTCGCAGCAGAAAGTCATGTGGATAGGTCAATTAAGAATCCAAGCGAATTTATTAATACAAATATAAAGGGAACACAGAATTTATTAGATGTAGCAAAGAAATTCTGGATGAGAAGAGAAGATGAATATAAGGAAAACACTAGATATTTACAAGTTTCAACAGATGAAGTATATGGAAGCTTAAGTCTAGAAGATGAATGCTTTACAGAAAAAACACCAATAAATCCTCACAGCCCATATTCAGCAAGTAAAGCATCAGCAGATTTATTAGTAAAAGCTTATTATGATACATACAAATTACCAGTATTAATTACAAGATGCTCAAATAATTATGGACCTTACCAATTCCCAGAAAAATTTATACCATTGATATTAAATAATTGTTTAGAACATAAAAAGATTCCTATATATGGAGATGGAAGCAATATTAGAGATTGGCTATATGTAGAAGACCATTGTGCAGCAATATACAAGGTATTAAAAAATGGTCGCCTAGGAGAAGTATATAATATTGGAGGCCATAACGAAAGGACAAATATACAAATAGTAAAAACAATTATTAGATATTTAAATGAAAATGTTGATAATACAATTGATGAAAGTTTGATTTCATTTGTAAAAGATAGAAAAGGGCATGATAAAAGATATGGAATAAACCCAGAAAAGATTTCAAAAGAATTAGGATGGAGTCCTAAAACAAAATTTGAAGATGGAATTGTACATACAATAAAATGGTATTTAAATAATAAAGAATGGTTAGAAAATGTGGTAAATGGAGATTATAAAAATTATTATAAAAATATGTATGTAAACTAGGAGATGAAATAATGATAAATGTAACAAAAAGCTTTATGCCTAAATTTGAAGAATATCAAGAATACGTGAAGAAAATATGGGAGAGTAGATATTTAACTAATGAAGGACCTTTACTTCAAGAACTAAGCGAAAAATTAAAAAAATATTTGAAAGTAGAAAATATCGAATTAGTAACAAATGGTACAATTGCACTTCAGTTAGCCATAAAAGCATTAGGTATAGAGAGTGGTGAAATAATAACTACGCCATTTACATTTGTTTCAACTATTACTTCAATTATTTGGGAAAATTGTAAGCCGGTTTTTGTTGATATTGATAAAGATACATTGTGCATAGATGCAAATAAGATAGAAAAAGCAATAACAGAGAAGACAAAAGCAATATTAGCTGTACATGTTTTTGGATATCCTTGTGATGTGGAAAAAATACAAGCTATAGCAGATAAACATAATTTAAAAGTAATATATGATGGGGCTCATTGCTTTGGAAGTAAATATAAAGGAAAAAGTTTACTAAACTATGGAGATATAACTACATGTAGTTTCCATGCTACTAAATTATTTCATACTATAGAAGGAGGAGCTTGTATTTCTAATAAAAAAGAAATTTCAGAAAAAATAAAATCGATAAAAAATTTTGGTAGTGTTGATGGAGAATATAGAAATGTAGGAATTAATGCTAAAATGACAGAATTTAATGCGGCGATGGGACTGGCAAACTTAAATTACATAAATCAAATAATAAGAGAAAGAAAAGAAATATGCAAGATTTATGATGCAGAATTAAAAAATATAGTTATAAGGCCAAAGCATAAAGATAATATAGAGTATAATTATATATATTATCCAATTATATTGAGGAGCGAAGAAGAGACGTTAAAAGTAATAAAAAAATTAAATGAAAATGATATAAATCCTAGAAGATATTTTTATCCATCTTTAAATAAATTGGAATATTTAAAAGATAAATGTGAATGTCCTATATCAGAAGATATATCAAAGAGAATATTAAGTCTTCCATTGTATAATGGATTAGAAATAGATGATGTAATTAGAATATGCAGTTTGATTAAAGAGGTAGTAAAATAATGGAGAATGCTAATAAAGATAATGTGCTTATAATATTTGATGATATATTTCCAAGTGTATATTCACCATTTAGATATGAAGAGTATACAGAATATATAAAGTATTTTGAAAATGTATTTATTTTTACAACAGGAAAATCATTAAGAGCAGTAGGAGAAACAAGAAATCTTAAAGAAGTAATAGAAGAATTCGAAGAAAAGGATTATAGATACAAAGGAAAAGTTTTTGAGCTAAATGATGAAAATATCAAAAAAATAAAAGAGTATAAAAATAAAATTTCAATTTTAACATTTCTAGCAAATGTAAGAGAGAATTTTAAACTGTTAGAAAAATATGAGATTCCTTTTATTTTTACATTATATCCTGGTGGAGGATTTGTTTTAAATGATGAAGATTGTGATTTTGAGCTAAGGAAGATTTGTTGTTCTAAATATTTTAAAAAAGTAATAGTTACGCAAAAAAATGTTTATAAATATTTACTTAAGAAAAAAATAGTTAAAAAAGAGCAAATTAAATTTATATTTGGCGTAGTTACTCCAGAAGAAATTTTAGAACAAGAAAATGAAGAAAGAAAAAATTATAGAGTAAATAAAAATAATTTGGATTTGTGTTTTGTAGCTCATAAATATACGGAAAAAGGATTAGATAAAGGTTATGATATTTTTATAGATGTAGCAAAGAGATTAAGTAAAAAGTATAAGGATATTTATTATCATGTAATAGGGGGATTTGATAAATCAGATATAGATGTTAGTGAATTAGAAGGAAAGATAAAGTTCTATGGAATAAAAGACTCAAAATGGTTGAGAAATTTTTACAATAATATGGATATTATAGTTTCACCAAATAGACCATTTATGTTGGGAAAAGGAACTTTTGATGGATTTCCAACAGGTTCGGCAACTGAAGCTATGATAAGAGGAGTGCTATTATTATGTACAGATGAATTAAAGCTAAATGTGAAATTTAAAAATAGAAAGGATTTAATAATAATTAAACCAGATATAAATAATGTAGCAAAAACTATAGAAAAAATATATAGAAATCCTAATAAAATTACAAAAATAGCAAAACAAGGTAGTAAGAAAGCTAAAGAAATATATTCAAAAGAAAGTCAAATTGCACCAAGATGTAAAATAATAAAAGATTTATTTGAGAAAGAGGGATAAAATGGATAGTTTTTATTCAAGAGATGAACTTAAAAAAATTGGCTTAAAAAAATATGGAGAAAATGTTTTTTTAAGTAAAAAAGCAAGTATATATAATCCTGAAAAGATTGAAATAGGGAACAATGTGAGAATTGACGATTTTTGTATTTTATCTCGGAAACATTGAAATTGGAAATTATGTCCATATCTCTGCTTATGTAGCTTTGTATGGAAAGGAAAGAATAAAAATAAATGATTTTTGTGGGTGTTCAGCAAGATGTACAATTTACAGTGCTACAGATGATTTTTCTGGAGAGTATATGATTAGTCCAATGGTTCCAGAAGAACTTACAAATGTAATAAGCGGAGAAGTTGTTTTAGAAAAATATGTGCAGTTGGGAGCAAATACTGTAGTTATGCCAAGTGTGAAAATAGAAGAAGGATCTGTAGTAGGAGCTATGTCATTTGTAAATAGAAACTTAGATGAATGGGGGGTTTATGCAGGTATACCGTGTAAAAAAATAAAGGATAGAAAGAAAAATGTTATTTTATTAAGTAATAAAATAAGGGGGGGAAAAATTTGAAACTTACAATAGTTACTACCACATATAATCAAGAAAAGTATATAGGACAAGCGATAGATGGGATGCTTATGCAAAAGACTAAATTCCCTTTTAAGATTTTAATAAGTAATGACTGCTCAACTGATAACACAAAAAATATCTTAGAAGAATATAAGAAAAAATATCCTGATAAAATAGATATAATAAATCATAAAGAAAACTTAGGAGCAATTAAAAATTTTGTAGATACTCTATCAAGGGTGAAAGATAGTGAGTATGTAGCTTTATGTGATGGAGACGATTTTTGGACAGATGAAAATAAGTTGCAAAAACAAGTTGATTTTTTAGATAATAATAAAGAATTTAATATTTGCTTTCATAAATCAAAGATGTTCTATGAAGATAATAAAAAAGAAAATGAAATAATTCCTAAAAACACAAAAGAAGTTACAACAATAGAAGATTTAGTAAATGAAAATTACATAGTGGCAAATAGTGTGGTGTATAGATGGAAGTTCAATGATAAAGATTTAAAAGAGATTTTTCCAGAAAATATTGTTCCAGGAGATTATTATATTCATCTTTTACATGCACAAGACGGAAAAATTAAAATGATAGATGAAGTTATGTCAGCGTATAGAAGACATGAAAATGGAATTTGGTGGAGTGATGACAATAAGGATAAAGAAGAATTTACATTAAAATATGGAGAAAAGTTTTTAAATTTTTATGATAAAGCAGAGAAAAATATAAGATTACCATTGAAACCATTTGAGGCACAAAGAAAAGATATAATTTATAATATTATAGTTACATATGTAAAAAATGGAAGAACAGAAGAAATTTTAACATTAATGAAAAGTAAAAGCGATAAAAGATTGTTTGAAGAAATTATGAAGGATATTGTAAATCGAAATATATGGTTTCTTGATGTTTTAGAGGCAGAAGATGTAAAATCAAAGAAAATAGAAAATTTAAAGAAGCAAATTGAAGATTTTAAAATTAAAGATAAAACATTGGAAGAAGAATTAGAAAAATATAAAGAAGAGAATGAAGCAATTAAGAATTCAAGATGGTGGAAATTACGAAACAAACTAAAAGGAATAAAAAATATAGGGAGAATATAGATGAATGCATTAAAAAAAGTTATATCATATATAGTATTATATATCATAATGATTATAATATTTTGCTTAGCTATGATTTCTGTTTATGCTATTCCTAATGATAGAATACAATTTCATATACAAGAATCAAAAGATAATATTTTGAATTTTGATTCAAATCCATTTTTTACAGAATATATAAAAGGAGCTAATTTGGATGAATTTACAGATTTATTAATTTTAAATACCGCAATGAATAAAGGAAAAGGCAACGAAGAAAGCGTTATCGTAAGAGCTTTTGAAAATTCTAGATATGAAAATGGAGATGCAATCCAGTCTTTTACAGAAACATTGGAAAATAGAGAACTATACAATAATCAAGAATATTCAAGATATTGGCATGGAATACAAGTAATATTAAGACCACTTTTATTATTATTTAATTATGAAGAAATTCTATATATTTTTATGCTAGTTATTTTTATGTTATTGGGAATATCAGTAATATACATATATAAAAATTTAAACATAATATATGCACTTGCCTTTTTATTTTCAATGTTAACAGTATGTGTTTTTATTGTACCAATGTCAATACAATTTACAGGAATATTTATTGTGATGTTTTTAAGTATTATTTTGATTAACATACTATATTCTAAGCAAAAGGAAAAGATATTTCCTTATCTATTTTTTATAATAGGAGGATGTACATGCTTTTTTGATTTATTAACTGCTCCACTAATTACATTAGGCATTCCATTGATAATAGTATTGTTACTGCAAAATAAAAAAGAAAAAAGTTTTAAAAAGTCGATTATAACAATACTAAAATTGTCAATAATATGGGGAATTGCATATGTTAGTACGTTCTTTATAAAATGGGTTATAGCATCAATTGTACTAAAACAAGATATGATTACAGTTGCAATCAACCAAATATTATTTAGAACTAATGGGAATACTGAATATCCTGCAACTAGATTGGGAGCAGTAAAAGAAAATATAAAATATTTTTACAATAATGTATTATTAATTGTTATATTATTAATAATAGTAAGTTGGATTTTATTGTTGATTTTTTATAGAAAGAAAGTTAAAGACATGAAGAATATAATTATATTTGTAATTATTGCATTATATCCATATGTGTGGTATATGATATTTGCAGGACATTCCACTATACATGCATATTTTACATATAGAGTACAAGTTATTGCAGTATTTGCAATCTTATGTGCAATGATAGAGTGTATAGACATAAATAACAATTTTAGAAATAAAAAAATGATAAATAGTAATGAATAAATCATTTTTTATATTAAAGCAAGAAAATTAAAATGACTATTGTAGCAAAATACAAAAATGTGTTAATATCATTAATCACAAAATGCTGTATAAGTAGTACTAAAGTTATGAAAATAAAGAGGTGAAACCGGTGAAAAAAGAAAAATTTCAAAAATATGTATGGATTATTGAGCTTGCTTTATCCATAGTTCTTACAATTACATTAAACGTAGGATACACATATGAAAATAATTTATTAGAATGTTCAGGAGGAAATAATCTTGTATGGTTAATAGTATGTGCTTTCCTATATATTATATTTGATAAATATAGATTGATAGAAAAAACAAAAAGAATGAAAGTTGTAAGCATTATATTTGGAATTGTTATATCATTGTTCCAAGTAGTAGGACTATTAGCGCAGGAAATATGGAGAAATACTACGGCAGTTTTTACACAAAATATAGTTATTTTTATAATAATAAAATTTATTACATATATGATAATAGCATCTGTGATATTTAGTATAATAGTTGATAAATTGGAAAAAAGAAAACTAAAAGATGAAGATAAGAATGAAACAAAAAAGGAAAAATCTTTTTTTACTGGTAATCTAAAGTCATTTTTAATAGTTTTTTTAATTTTAACGGTAGCATATTTACCATATTATTTAAACTATTTTCCTGGAACAACTTCATTTGATACAAATTATCAATTAATGCAAGGATTTGGAATATACGATTATACAAATCATCATCCAGTATTACATACATTTTTAATATCTAGTATAATAGGATTAGTAAACAATTTAACAGGCTCATATACTATTGCATTTGGAGTGTGTTCGCTTATACAAATGATTATTTGTGCTTTAATATTTTCATTTGTAATTTTTTATATGGCTAAGAAAAAAGTAAGAGTATTATATAGAGTTCTAACATTAATATTTTTTGCAATAGCTCCGTTTATTTGTCAATTAAATATAGCTATTTGGAAAGATACACCATTTTCATTATTAGTACTATTGATGGTTATACCACTTATAGAAATTGCTACTAATAAGGAAGATTTCTTCAAAAACTATAAGAAAATTATACTTACAATAATTTTATTTATATTTATACCATTTTTAAAAAATACGGGTATATATGTATTAGCAATAACTTTTCCAATTATATTATTTACAAATATAAAATATTGGAAAAAAGTAGTTATTATTTTTGCTATTCCTATACTTACATATGCAATAGTGACAGGACCGGTATTTGATAGATTAAATATAGCGGAAACTGAGTCAGCTGAAATTTTAACAATTCCAATACAACAGATGGCTAGAATTGAAAAATATAGAAGTGATGAACTTACAAGAGAGGAACAAGAGTTAATACATAAATATATTCCAACTGATGATATAGCACAGAGGTATAATCCAACAATAGTAGATTTAGTAAAAGAAAAATTTGCAAATGATGTATTTAAAGAAAATAAAGTTGAATTTTTTAAATTGTTTTTAAAATTCACATTGAAATTTCCAGATGAAACGATAGCTGCATTTGCATGCAACTCTTTTGGATATTATTATCCGGAAGTAGTAACATATTCTTTAGGTAGTGATACATATGAGACTCCATTAAATGAGCAACAATTTATGAGAATAAAAAGAACACCAATAATTAAAATTAATCTTATAGATGAAACAATAAAACAAGTATATGATAAAGAAATTCCAATAGTAAGTTTGGTTGCTAATTTAGGATTTTACTTTTGGATTTTAATATTAATATTTTTTATAAATATATATTATAAAAAATATAATATATTATTAATTTTTATTCCGTATATTATTGTTTTTCTCACTGCTATAGCTTCTCCAGTTTCAGGAGAACTAAGATATGTATATGCAATGCTTTTAAGTTTACCAATATTAATTTCATTTACACTTGAAAACTATAAAATAAAAAATAAAGAGGAAGAATATGATGAAAATATTAAAAAATAAAAATCTATGGATAATTATAATTTCAATTATTACAACTATGAGTATATCAATTAATGTAATAAACGGAAGTTTTAGATTCTATGGAAATCAATTTAAATGGGTTATAGTATTATTTTTAATATATTTATTATTAAAAAAAGCTTTGGAAAAACCAACTAAGAGATTAATAATATGCTCTTGTATTTTTGGAGCAATAATATCAGTGTTTGCGATTCTAGGCTATACAGCAGAGACATATTTTAATAACAATGTGAATATAACAAAAAAAGATTTTTTGGTAATAGCTTGTAAATTAGAAGTATGTCTTGTAACAATAACAGCAATGGCATCTATTATAATGAAACAATTACCAACTATAATTGAAAAAATAAAAAATAAAAAAGAATATAAATTTTTTACAGCAAATAAAAAGTCAATATTGGTAGTAGCAATTATATTATTTATAGCATATCTACCATATTTATTATATTATTACCCAGGAAATGTTTTAATAGATTCAACAATACAAATAATGCAAGGAATGGGAGAGCTACCATTAACTAATCATCATCCTGCAATTCATACGGGGATTATTACTTTATGCATAGATATTGGACATTTTCTAACTAATAACTATAATTTTGGCGTATTTGTATATACATTTTTACAAACCATTGCAACTTGTTTTATATTTTCATTTACAATATATTATATGGCAAGGAAAAATGTACCGGTATTAATAAGAATTTTAAGCTTAATATTTTACGCATTATGTCCAACAATAGCATTTTTTACAATTACAATGTATAAAGATATTCCATTTGCATTATTTATGTTGTTGCTAACAATATGCATGGTAGAAATATCAACTAATACAGAAAATTTGGTAAAATCAAAATTAAGAATGATACTTACAGTAATTATAGTATTTGGTACATGTATATTTAGAAATAATGGGCTTTATGCTGTTATTTTAACATTTTTAATTTTATTAATAGCATTAAAAAAATACAAATTAAGAGTATGTGCTGTATTTTTTGTAGGAATATTGATATGCTTAATTGTTACAGGTCCAATATATAATACGTTGGGCATAGAAAAAGGATCATCAAAAGAAGCATTTTCTGTTATATTCCAACAATATGCAAGACTTGTTAAATATGAAGAAAATAATCTTACTGAAGAAGAAAAAGAAATAATATATAGATATATACCAGTTGAGAATTTAGGAGAATTATATAATCCAGTATTTGCAGACCCTGTAAAAAGTAGTGTGTCTGAAGAAGTTGTAGAAGAGGATAAGGTAACTTTAATAACAACATATTTGAAACTTGCCTTAAAATATCCTAAACATACAATTGCTTCATTAATATGTGGCTCTTATGGATATTACTATCCAAATACATTAGGATGGGGAGTATATACAGGTGTAAATGATGAGGAGTTTATAGGAGAGGTTGCAAACTATGGAATAAAAGAACAACCATTAGTACAATTTACATTTTTAGATAAAGTTAATGACTATGTGAATACTAGAGACATCCCAATTGTTAGTATGTTCTTAAATATAGGTTTTCTATTCTGGGTATTTACCTTTGGAATAATATATTGTATTTATACAAAAAAATATAAATTAATATTAGCTTATATACCAGTTTTATGTATGTGGTTAACAACATTATTGTCGCCAGTGTTCGGAGAAGCAAGGTATGTATATAGTTTGTTTACATGTTTACCATTGCTATTAGCAATTAGTTTTAGCTATAAAAAAGGAGAAAAAGATGCATAAAATAAGTGTAATAATACCAGTATATAATACTGAAAAATATATAGAAAAGTGCTTAGAAAGTCTTGCAGAGCAAACTATGCAAGACTTCGAAGTCATTGTTGTAAATGATGGTTCAACTGACAATTCGAAGAAAGTAATCAAAGATTATATGAAGAATAGTAAGGTGGATATAAAATACTTAGAAAAAGAAAATGGTGGACTAGCATCTGCTAGAAATTATGGGGTAGAACATGCTTCTGGAAAATATATATCATTTTTAGATAGTGATGATTATCTAGATAAAGACTTATATAAAAATCTTGAAAAGTATATGGATGAAGATATAGATTTAATAAAATTCAAGATGAAGACAGTAGATGAAAAAGGTAATGTAATAGAAAAATTAGATGGCCCAGTATTTGATGTATGTACAGGGGAAGAAGGATACAAGAAGTTATGTACTTCGGACAAATATATGGATCCAGCATGTATTTATTTATATAGAAAAGAATTTTTTGTAGAAAATAATTTTAAATACAAATTAAGATATCATGAAGACTTCGGATTAACGTCTTTAATAATTGTGCAAGCAAAAACGTTTGTATCAACAGAATTTTTTGGATACAATTACTTACAAACTGGAGAAAGTTTAACTAGAGGAAAAGATTATAAAAAAGATATAGACAGAGCAAAAGATATGTTAGTACATTATGATAATATGATGACTTTAATAGATGCTTATTATAATATAAGTGATGAAACTAAAGACTTAGTAAAAAGATATTATACAAATTCTGTTGTATTAAAAGCAGATACGCTTAAAGGAGAAGATAAAAAACGTTATATAAAAGAGATAAAAGATAGGTTTATGTATAGAAATATAAAACCAGAGAATTTAAAACAAAAAATAAAAAGAATGTTATTAAAATATAATGTTAGTTTATATTTAAAAATGAGGTAAAATATGAAAAGTGTAAGTGTAATAGTTCCTTTCTATAATGTGGAAAATTATATAGAAAAATGTTTAGAAACATTAGTACATCAAACATTAGAAGATATAGAAATAATACTTGTAAATGATGGATCAACAGATAGAAGTATGGTTGTTGTTAAAAAGTTTTTAGAACAATATCCAGATAAGATTACATATCTAGAAAAAGAAAATGGTGGATTATCAGATGCAAGAAATTATGCCATTCCTTATGCTAAAGGAGAGTATATAGCATTCTTGGATTCAGATGATTATGTAGAAAGAACAATGTATAAAGACATGTATGAATTAGCCAAAAAAGAAGATAGTGATATGGTAGAATGTAATTTCTATTGGGAATATCCAGACAAGAAAAAAGAAGATGTTGGCATAGTTTATAACGGTAAAAAGGAAATGCTTGAAAAAGTAAGGGTAGTTGCTTGGAACAAATTGATAAAGAAAGAAATATTAGACGAGCATAAAATAACATTTCCTAAGGGACTAAGATATGAAGATGTAGAGTTTACTTATAAGCTAATACCATATTTAGAAAAAGTATCTTTCTTAAAGAAACCATGTGTACACTATATACAAAGAGAAGGATCAATATCTAATAATCAAAATGAAAGAAATAAAGAAATTTTTGATGTACTAGAACATGTGATAGATTTTTATAAAGAAAATGATTTATATGAAGAATATAAAGATGAATTAGAATATGTATATGTTCGTTATGCTTTTTGTAGTTCATTACTTAGAATAGTAAAGATAAAAGATGAATTTGTACAAAGAAAATTATTAGATTTAACATGGGAAAAAGTAAATACTACATTTCCAAATTGGAAGAAAAATCCTGTGTTAAAAAAGAAAAAGGATTTAAAAAGTATTTACCTAAAAACAATAACAAAATTTACATTTGAAATGTATAGTACACTATTTTCTTTATTCCAAAAATAAAAAAAGAAAATAAGAAATGTAAAATAAAAATAAAAGAAAAGGAAAAAGAATGAAAAAGATTATATTCGGAATAACAGGTTTTACTATAGGTGGAGCAGAAAGAGTTTTAGTAGATTTAGCAAATAAGTTATCTTACGATTATGATATAACTATATTTACTTTATATGCTAAAGGAGAATTAGAAAAAGAGTTAAACGATAATATAAAATTGAAAAGTTTATATGATAAACCTTATAAAGAATTATCAAAAATGGGACAAAAGGTACTTGTTCCATTAAAAGTATTATTATTTAAAAATAGTATTTATAAGAAAAATATTAAAGGTGACTATGATACTGAAATTGCATTCTTAGAAGGACCTATAACAAGATTGTTTAGTGTTAAGAATGAAGAGGTCAGAAAAATTGCATGGATACATAATGATATATCTTTGGTCTTTGGACAAGGTATAAAATCTAAGATAAAAAAACGTTTAGATGAAAAAGTATATGATAAATATAATGATTTAGTATTTGTAAGTAAAGATAATTTAGATAAATTTAATAAAACATATACTGATTTAAAAACTGGTGAAGAACATAAGAAAGTTATTTATAATTACATAGATAAAGAAAGAATTATTAAAAAATCAAATGAAAATATAGATGTTTTATTTGATAAAGACAGTATTAATTTTGTAAGTGTTGCAAGATTAGTTTATCAAAAGGGAATCGATAGACTAATAAAAGTCCACAAAAAGCTTATAGAAAGTGGATATAAACACAACTTTTACATAATAGGTGATGGACCTGAAAGAGAAAAGTTAGAGAAATTAATAAAAGAAAATAATGTAGAAGAAACGTTTCATTTATTAGGACAAAAGGAGAATCCATATCCATATGTAAAGCAAGCTAATTATTTTTGTTTGCTTTCAAGATTTGAAGGATATGGTATGGTTTTAGAAGAAGCTAAAATATTAGGAAAGAGTATTATTATAACTGATACTGCTGCAAGGGAAGCAGTAGATGGGTATAGTGATAAATATGTTTTAGAAAATACAGATGAAGGAATTTATAACGGATTATTAAAAGTTTTAGAAGATAACGAAAAAAATAGAGAAAATAAAAATAGTGAAGAAATGAAAGATCAATATGATAATTCTAATATAATAAAAGAAGTAAAAGAATTAATAGGAGAATAGTATGAAGATTTCAGTACTTACACCATCATATAATAGGGCTAGTTTGTTAGATAAATTATACAACAGTTTAGTTAAGAATAGTAAATATGGAATTGATATAGAATGGCTTGTTATGGATGATGGTTCAGTAGATGATACTAAAGAGGTAGTAGAAAGATTTAAGGAAAATAAAGATAGTGATAACTTAGAAATAAAATATTATTTTCAAGAAAACCAAGGAAAGATGGCTGCTATTAATAATTTAGTAGAAAAAGCAACAGGAGATTTAATAGTAGACTGTGATTCTGATGATTATTTTACTCATGATGCTTTTAAAGAAATAAAAGAAGCATATGAAGAACATGAACAAGAAATTAAATCAAATAAATATTATGGATTATGTTTCTTAAAAAATGACCAAAATGGAAATAATATGGGAAATGATTTTAAGAATAAAGAAACAACAATGTTTGATTTATATTTTAAAGAAGGAGAAACAGGAGAAAAAGCAATAGTGTTTCTTTCTAATATTAGAAAAGAATATAGGCATGAATTAGAACATGGAGAAAAATTTGTTACAGAAGCTAGAATGTATCATAAGATTGATGAAAAATATAAAATGATTTGTGTTAATAAACCAATTATGATATGTGAATATCAAGAAGATGGATATACAAAAAACATAAAGAAACAATTTATAGAAAATAAGTATGGGTATTTTGAGTATTTTAAAGAAATTATGCAAAAAGATATGAAAGGTGTTTTATTTTCAAAGAGAATGTATGCAATAAAACATTATATATTATTTGGATATTTAACAAAAACAAAAAGTGGTTGTAAATACATAAGAGGAAAATTTAATAAATTTTTGTATATATTGTTATATATACCAGGAATTATAAAAACTAGAATAAATTTTTAAATTTATATTGACAATATTAAGTTACAGATGTAAACTATACTTGCATTGGTTTACATCTGTAACTTTTATATTTTTCTTGAAAAGTTATTGAAAAGAGAATATAAAAATGGTAAATTAAATGTAAGTATGAAAAAAGGAGAGAAACAAATGAAAATAAAAAAATTATTTATTTTAATTTTTACTTTTGTGATTATGCTAATAATGTTTAGCAGTTTATCATTTGCATCAAGTGATATCGTAGTTGCGTTAGATCCAGGGCACGGTGGGGATGATCCTGGAGCTATGGGAGGAAATTTAAGAGAAAGCGATTTAACTTGGAAAATTGCATCAAGAGTAAAAGAAATCCTAGATCAAACGCCAGGGATAACTGGAGTGTTAACAAAAAGTCAATATGAGACTGTGAATGAAAGAGAAGAAAGAGCAAGAAGAGCAGTAGAAAACAATGCTGATTTATTAGTAAGTTTTCATATTAATTCAAATGATTCATCAAATAGCCTATCGGGAGCAGAAGTATATGTAACTGGATATACTGCTGAAAAAAGATTTTACGAATATTCTAATAGATTAGGATTAGATATATTGTCAAATTTAAGGTCTGTAGGAGTAACTTCGCATTCGCCAAAACCAATAGTGAGAACAGGGGCCGATTGGGATAGATATCCAGATGGTTCAGTTGCTGACTATTATGGTATTATAAGTTGGCCAGTACATATGGGGATACCAGGAATGATAATTGAACATGCATTTATTAATAATCCTTATGATAGAGCTAATTATTTAAATGATACAATGCTAAACAGAATGGCAGAAGCAGATGCACAGGCTATAATTAAAAATAAGGAATTATTTAGAAGAGAGTTTTATGGAAAAATAAATACACAATTGGTAAGTATAAATTATTTAGAGGCAAGTGAAAATAGAGATTATATACAAGGATATATAGATATAGCAGAATGGGTAAATAACGAATGTAGAACACCTTCACAAACACCACAATTAACTTTAAAATCAACAGATGGAAAAATTTCAAAGAGTTTGTATGTAAGTTATCAAGATGGAATAAGATATTATTTTGATGGTGATATAGGAAGTTTAGACATAAATAAGGAATATTATCTTGAAGCTAAATTAACAGACTCAAGAAATTTAGAAAGTGAAGCAAACAAAACGCAAAGAGCTATATTACCAGATAGGATTTTAAAAGACGATTTAAAAGGAAGAACATTTAAGACGATTAATAATAAATTAGTCTTTTCAGAAGGACCATATGAAGGCAAAATAGATACAAAATTAGACGAGATAAAACTAGTTGAAAATGCATCAGGTGATACATATATTTCAGGATATGTTGATATTAATGAAATTTTAGAAACAGAAACTAGAAATCCTAGATCAATGCCAGAAATATGGATAAAATCAACAGATGGAACTGTTAGCGAAAAGGCATATATTTCATATCAAGAAAACAGTAATTATTATTTTGATAAAAATATAGAGAATTATGATAGAACAAAGACATATTATATTGAAGCTGTTTTAACATCAGAAGATAATATTGCAAGTGAAGAAAATAAGAAGCAGACAGTTCAATTGGGAAATGGAGAAATAGGACAATTAAATGGAATTACAGTTACGGCACAGAATAATCAATTTGCAATTACATATTATGGAACAATAAATACAGAGTTATATGAAATGAACGTAATTCAAAATACTGCAGGGAACAATTATATAAGTGGGAAAATAAATATAGCAGAATGGGTAGATGGAGTATGTAAGACACCTACTATGCTACCAACGATGACATTGAAGTCTACAGATGGCGAATATTCAGAAAAAATGTATGTAAGCTATCAAAACGGAATCGAATATTATTTTGATAAAAATATTCAAAAATTAGACGATGGAAAAGAATATTATATAGAAGTAGCTTTAACAAATACAGCAAATACTGCAGCGAAAGAAGAAAAAACACAAGTAGCGAAGTTCTCTATTGATACAGTAAAAGGAAATCTTACAGATGGAAGAAAGGTTCAAATAGTTAATAAAAACTATTTGAAGATTATAGATGAAAGCTTATATTATGGAACAATAAATACACAATTATATGAGATGAATGTAATTCAAAATGCAGCAGGGGATAACTATATAAATGGAAGAATATATATAGCAGAATGGGTAAATGGAGAATGCAGAACACCAAGTACAACACCTAAGATGTATCTAAAATCAACAGATGGAACAGTAAACTTGAGTATGTATGTAAGTCATCAAAATGGAATCGAATATTACTTTGACAAAGATATAGAAGGATTAGATACAAATAAGGAGTATTATATAGAAGCAGAATTAACAAATCCAAAGAATCAAGCAGAGAAAGAAAATCAGCAACAAAGAGTGAATATGACAGTTCAAGGAGAAATAGGATTATGTACAAATGGAAGTAAAGTAATAGTAGAGAAAAATACTATAAAACTTTCAGATGGTAGTTTATATTATGGAACAATAAATACACAATTATATGAGATGAATACAATCCAAAATGCAGCAGGGGATAATTATATAAGTGGAAGAATATATATAGCAGAATGGGTAAATGGAGAATGCAGAACACCAAGTACAACACCTAATATGTATTTAAAATCAACAGATGGAGCAGTAAACTTAAGTATGTATGTAAGTTATCAAAATGGAATAGAATATTACTTTGATAAAAACATAGAAGGATTAGATACAAGTAAGGAATATTATATAGAAGTAGAATTAACAAATCCAAAGAATCAAGCATCAGAAGGAGAGAAGAAGCAAACAGCTAAAATAACACCTCAAGGAGAAATAGGACAATGTACAAATGAAAATAAAGTAATAGTAGAAAACAATATAATAAAACTAGTAAATGAAGATGCATACTATGGAACGATAAATACAGAATTATATGAGATGAATATAATTCAAAATGCAGCAGGAGATAATTATATAAGTGGAAGAATATATATAGCAGAATGGGTAAATGGAGAATGTAGAACACCAAGTGCAACACCAAAGATGTATTTAAAATCAACAGATGGAATAGTAAACTTAAGTATGTATGTAAGTTATCAAAATGGAATAGAATATTACTTTGACAAAGACATAGAAGGATTAGATATAAGTAAGGAATATTATATAGAAGTAGAATTAACAAATCCAAATAATCAAGCACCAGAAGGAGAAAAGAAACAAACAGCAAAAATAACACAACAAGGAGAAATAGGATTATGTACAAATGGAAATAGAATAATAGTTGAAGAAAATAATATAACTATTAATAAAAATGAACCAGTAGTACAAGATATACAAATTGAGAAAGAAAGAGTAAAAGAAAATGAAGATTCTCAAGGAGTGACGGAAACAACAGAACCAGAAATACAACAAGATGAAAAAGAAGAAAAAAATTATTTCAAAACAGAAGAGGAGAAAGATAACGTAATAAGAGAAAGTGAAGAAAATAAAGAAGAAACACTAAATGAGGAAGAATTATTTAACGAAAATGTTTTAAATAATAAAGAACAAATACAAAAAGAAAATATAGCGAAATAAAAAGATAACAGGGCAAAAGATTATAATTGCCCTGTTATCTTTTTAACATAAAGAAATTAAGAAGATAAAAATGCGAAAAATGTTGAAAAATTTATAAAATTAATATATACTAATTTGGGGATTAAAGAAGGGAGAATACTTATGAAAAAAACAGTAGTAAGGTTATTAATTATAGCAGTTATTACAATAATATCAGTAGTTATCTATGGATATTGTAGTGATAATGTTTATGCAGCAAGTACAAGCTACGATATTGAGAGCATTGATGATTCAAAATATCCAGGATTTAAAAGTGCTTTAGAAGATGTAAAATCTAGACATCCTAATTGGAAAATAAAATTATATTATACAGGATTAAATTGGAATGATGTAATAGATGCAGAGAACACAGGACATCATGAAAGTCCAAAAAGTTTAATTTATGATACATATTCAATTGGATGGAGATGTCCTATTTGTGGAGATGAAAAGTTTGATGTATCGGGAAGATACTATTGTGCGTCAAAAGAAGCTATAGAATATATGATGGATCCGAGAAATAGTTTAGACGATGCATATATTTTTCAATTCCAAGATTTATCATCATCAGCAGGTGATAGAGAATCAATAGAAAAGATGGTGGAGGGAACATTTTTAAATAAGCCATCATATATAGATGCTATTATGGAAGCGGCACAAAATGAAAGTATAAGTCCATTTCACTTAGTGGCAAGAATTAGACAGGAACAAGGAACAAATGGTATAGGCTCAATGAATGGATATCCTTATAGAACCGAAAGTGGAGAATTTGTTGTAGTATATAATTTATTTAATATAAATGTTAGTGGAAATGATACAGAGGCTGGTTTGTTAGCAGGGGCAAAGTATGCTTATGAACAAGGATGGACAACAGCAGAAGCATCTATTTTAGGAGGAGCAAAATTCCTAAAAGAAGGATATCTTGATGTGGGACAATCTACATTATATTTCCAAAAATTTGATGTTATAGAACAAGGTGGATTATATAATCATCAATATATGCAAAATATAAGAGCAGCAAATGATGAAGGAAATAGTATGTATCAGTCATATCGAACTAGTGGAATACTAGATGGTACATTTGAATTTACTATACCATTATATGAAAATATGCCAAGTACTCCAGCATCTAGACCATCAGATAATTATAGAGGAACAATTAATACTCAATTACTTGATATAAATGCTATTGAAGGTAATGGCGGAGAGTTTATATCTGGAAATGTTTATATAGCAGAATGGATTAATAATCAATGTAGAACACCAATGGATCTACCAAAATTGACACTGAAATCAACAGACGGTAAAGTTTCAAAAGATGTTTTTGTAAGTCACATTGATGGAATAGAGTATTATTTTGATGTAAATATAGAAAGTTTAGATTTAAACAAAGAATATTATATAGAGGCAGAATTAACAACAGAACAGAACACTTCTTTAGAACAGGATAAAACACAAAGAATATCTTTAAGTGACAAGATTTTACAAGAAGGGTATAAAGGACGAACAATAAAAATAGTAAATAATAAAATAATATTCTCAGAAGGACCATATGAAGGAAATATTAATACGGAATTACTTGATTTAAACATAATTCAAAATAGTGCAGGAGATAATTATATAAGTGGAAATATTTATATAGCAGAATGGGTTGGAATAAATTGTAATACACCAAAAGGAATGCCAGAAGTATGGATTAAATCAACAGATGGAACCGTTAATGAGAAAGCTTATGTATCATATCAGGATGGAATAGAATATTATTTTGATAAAGACATAGAAGAGTTTGATTTATCAAAACAATATTATATAGAGGCTAAATTAGTTTCAGAAGAAAATATTGCCTCCGAAGAAGCAAGGACACAACACGTATCTGTAAGTGATGGAACAATAGGTGATTTTGTTGGTAAAAATATAACTGTAATAGCAGAGAATAATACTTTAAAGTTAATGTATGAAGGAAATATTAATACACAATTACTTGATATAAATCTTATTGAAAGCAATGGAGATAACTATATAAGCGGAAGAATATATATAGCAGAGTGGATAGAAAATGAATGTGAAACTCCAACTACTTTACCAGCATTATATCTAAAGTCAACAGATGGAACAGTCAATTTAAGTATGTATGTAAGTTATCAGTCAGGAATAGAATATTATTTTGATAAGAATATAGAAGGATTGGATGTAAATAAGGAATATTATCTAGAAGCACAACTAACAAATGAAAACAATACATCTCAGAATAAGATTCAAATTGTATCAATACCAAATCAAGAAATAGGAAGAAATGACCCAATTGTACTTGAAGCTAAAGACAATAAAATAAAAATTACAGATAGTAGCTTATACTATGGAACAATAAATACAGATTTATATGAAATGAATATATTGCAAAATGCATCAGGAGATAACTATATAAGTGGAAGAATATATATAGCAGAATGGGTAAATGGAGAATGCAGAACACCAAGTACAACACCTAGAATGTATTTAAAATCAACAGATGGAACAATAAACTTAAGTATGTATGTAAGTTATCAAAATGGAATAGAATATTACTTTGATAAAGACATAGAGGGATTAGATACAAGTAAGGAATATTACATAGAAGCAGAACTAACAAATCCAAAGAATCAAGCAGAAGAAGAAAGTAAAAAGCAGAGAGCAAATATAACACCTCAAGGAGAGATAGGACAATGTACAAATGGAAATAAGGTAATAGTAGAAGATAACATAATAAAACTAGTAAATGAAGATACATACTATGGAACAATAAACACAGAATTACATGAAATAAATATAATTCAAAATGCAGCAGGAGATAATTATATAAGTGGAAAAATAAATATAGCAGAATGGGTAAATGAAGAATGCAGAACACCAAGTACAACACCTAATATGTATTTAAAATCAACAGATGGAGCAGTAAACTTAAGTATGTATGTAAGTTATCAAAATGGAATAGAATATTACTTTGATAAAAACATAGAAGGATTAGATACAAGTAAGGAATATTATATAGAAGTAGAATTAACAAATCCAAAGAATCAAGCATCAGAAGGAGAGAAGAAGCAAACAGCTAAAATAACACCTCAAGGAGAAATAGGACAATGTACAAATGAAAATAAAGTAATAGTAGAAAACAATATAATAAAACTAGTAAATGAAGATGCATACTATGGAACGATAAATACAGAATTATATGAGATGAATATAATTCAAAATGCAGCAGGAGATAATTATATAAGTGGAAGAATATATATAGCAGAATGGGTAAATGGAGAATGTAGAACACCAAGTGCAACACCAAAGATGTATTTAAAATCAACAGATGGAATAGTAAACTTAAGTATGTATGTAAGTTATCAAAATGGAATAGAATATTACTTTGACAAAGACATAGAAGGATTAGATATAAGTAAGGAATATTATATAGAAGTAGAATTAACAAATCCAAATAATCAAGCACCAGAAGGAGAAAAGAAACAAACAGCAAAAATAACACAACAAGGAGAAATAGGATTATGTACAAATGGAAATAGAATAATAGTTGAAGAAAATAATATAACTATTAATAAAAATGAACCAGTAGTACAAGATATACAAATTGAGAAAGAAAGAGTAAAAGAAAATGAAGATTCTCAAGAAGTGACAGAAACAACAGAAACAGAAATGCAACAAGATAAATTAATTGATGAAAGCAATTTAGAAAATGAAACTGAATCAACAAAAGAATCAACACATGAAAATGAAGAAGAAAGTGACAGTGATAATAATAAAGAGGATGATAAAGTTTATGATGAATTGCTACAAGATGACAATAAGACTAATATTAATATGACAAAGAATGAAAACCAAACAGAGAATATGAAAGATTAACTTAAATAATAAAAAGTCATATAGCATATTACAACTGTTATATGACTTTTTAAATTAATTATATTTGACAACAATAGAATTTATGATATAATGAGGGCGAATTAATTTCACAAAAGGAGTTAAAAAATGAAGGAAAATGAAGATAATATAGCAATAAAAGTAGATCATGTATATAAAAGTTTTAATATTTATTATGATAGAGCAAATACATTAAAAGAAAGAGCTTTATTTTGGATGAGAAATAAAAGAAGAGAAAAAAGAGAAGTCTTAAAAGATATAAATTTGGATATAAAAAAAGGTGAGACAGTAGCTTTGATAGGTGTTAATGGAAGTGGAAAATCAACACTTTTAAAATTAATGACACAAATTATTTTTCCAAATAAAGGAACAATAGAAACAAAAGGAAAATTAACATCATTACTAGAATTAGGTGCTGGTTTCCATCCTGATTTTTCAGGTAGAGAAAATATATATTTCAACTCATCTATTTTTGGGTTAACAAGAAAAGAAATAGATGCAAGACTTGACCAAATAATAGAGTTTTCAGAATTACAAGATTTTATAGATAACCCAGTAAGAACATATTCATCAGGAATGTATATGCGTTTAGCGTTTTCAGTTGCAATTAACGTAGATGCAGATATCTTACTAATTGATGAAATCTTATCAGTTGGAGATCAACATTTCCAAGAAAAATGTTTTAATAAAATGAGAGAACTAAAAAAAGAAGGAAAAACAATGGTATTTGTTACTCACAGTATGGAATCTGTAAAAAATCTATGTGATAGAGCTGTATGGCTTTCTGATGGAGTAGTTAGAATGGATGGAAATACAGATGAGGTAGTAAATGAATATCTAAAAGAAACTATGTAACAACAAAATTGAGGAGAGAAGAATGAATATATTTAAAAAGATTTATAATTATAGAGAACTGTTAAAAACTAATGTAAAAAAAGAAATAAGAGGAAGATATAAAAATTCATTTTTAGGGATTTTATGGTCATTTTTAAATCCACTTTTACAACTACTTGTATATTCTGTAATCTTTGGGGCGTTACTTGCAGGAGGAGATGAAACATACCCTATATATATATGTGTTGCCTTAATACCTTGGACATATTTTACTACGGCAATTACACAATCATCATTTACTATTATAGGAAATGGGGATATTATAAAGAAGGTATATTTTCCAAGAGAAATTTTACCAATATCAGTAGTAACAAGTGGGGCAGTAAACTTTGTAATATCTACAATAATAATACTAGCATTTGTTATTTTTTCAGGAATAGGATTATCATGGTATATAGTATTGTACCCATTTATATTGCTTATACAATATATTTTGTTATTAGGAATAGGATTTATAGTATCATCAGTAACAGTATATTTTAGAGACTTAGAACATATTATAGGTGTTGTTTTGATGGCAGCATTCTATGCAACACCAATAGTATATAATATAGACCAATTACCACATACATTACAAGTACTTGTAAACTTAAATCCGATGACACATCTAATAAATGCATATAGAGACATATTCTATTATCATCAAATGCCAAATATGGAAATACTTTTTGCTTTATTAGGAATTTCATTAGTTTTAACTGTGATAGGATATTTTATATTCAAGAAGCTACAAAAAGGTTTTGCAGAAGAATTATAAAAATTAAGGCAACTTATGGTTATTTATGTATAAGGAAACCTAAGTTGCTTTATTTGGAAGGGAGAAGAATATGGAAGAAAAAAATAAAGAAAATTTTGAAAAACTTAAAGTTTTTGCTTGTCCCACAGCAGAAAGCTTTACAAAGGAGATTTGTGACTGTTTAGGAATTGAAGTAGGAAAAATTAATCACATGAAATTTAAAAATGATAATAACTTTGTGCAAATTCTAGAATCAGTAAGAGAAAAAGATGTATATGTAGTGCAGACTACACAGCCGCCAGTAAATGAAAGAATAATGGAATTATTAATTACAATAGATGCAATAAAAAGAGCATCAGCCAAAAATATAAATGTGGTTTTACCATATTTTCCATATTCAAGGTCAGATAAAAAAGATCAACCTAGGGTTCCAATTACAGCAAAATTAATGGCAGAAATAATAGAAGCAGCAGGAGCAACAAGAGTAATTACTTGTGATTTACACAATCCTGCAATTCAAGCATATTTTAATATAAATTGTGATAGATTAACAGGAGAATACATATTAGAAGATTATTTTAAATCTAAGAACTTAGATAACATGGTAATTGTTGCAACAGATGCAGGAAGTTCTAAAAAGGCATATAAATATTCAGAATATTTTAATTGCCCAATAGCTTTAGTAGATAAAAGAAGAGAAGGAAATGACGATAGAGCAATAGCAAGTACAATCATTGGTGATGTAAAAGATAAAAATGCAATAATCTTTGATGATGAAATAGACACAGCAGGTTCTATGATGGAAACAGTAAAAGTTTTAAATAAATTTGGTGCAAAGGCAATATATGCAGGTTGTACACATGCTGTTTTATCAGGACCAGCAATAGAAAGAATACAAAATTCAGAAATAAAAGAATTGGTTGTAACAAATACAATTCCATTAACAAAAGAAAAACAAATAGATAAAATAAAAGTATTATCTATTGCACCTTTATTTGCAGAAGTAATAAAAAGAATACATACAGAAAAACCAGTAGGAGACTTATTTAGAGAATAGAAATGGTTAGGGGTATAAAAGAATAATTTGACTTGATGGAGGAATAAAAAATGGAAAAAAAGAAAGTATCATTAGTAATACCAATGTATTATGAAGAAGAAGTTGCAAATGAATGTTATGAAAGAGTACAAAAGATATTAAAAGGTTTAGAAAAATATGATTATGAAATTATCTTTGTAAATGATGGAAGTAAAGATAAAACGTTAGAAATTCTAGAAGGAATAGCTTCAAAAGATGAACATGTAAAAGTAATATCTTTCTCAAGAAACTTTGGACATCAAGCAGCAGTAACAGCAGGATTAAAAGAAGTAACAGGAGATGCAATAATAATTATAGATGCTGACTTACAAGATCCTCCTGAATTAATACCTGATATGCTTAAATATTGGGAAGAAGGAAACGAAGTAATATATGGAAAAAGAAAAACTAGAAAAGGAGAATCAGCATTTAAATTATTTACTGCAAAAATGTTCTATAAAACTTTAAATGCTTTATCAGATGTAGAAATACCAAAAGATACAGGAGATTTCCGCCTAGTAGATAGAAAAGTAGTAGATGTAGTAAATAGTATGCCCGAACATAATAAATTCTTAAGAGGATTATTTAGTTGGGTAGGATTTAAACAAATGCCTTATGAATATGAAAGACAAGAACGTTTTGCTGGAAAAACTAAATATCCATTAAAGAAGATGCTAAAACTTGCATCAGATGGGATTATAAGTTTCTCAACAAAACCATTAAAATTAGTAGGAGCATTAGGAATTTTATCTATTGTAATTTCTATACTTATATTAATTTATGCATTAGTATCATATATATTCAAATTAAATGATTTATCTGCAGGTTGGACATCTATAATGGTAGCAATTACATTCTTTGCAGGAGTACAATTATTGTCAATTTGGATAATGTCTGAATATATTGGTAGAATTTATGATGAAACCAAGAGAAGACCACAATATATAATAGATAAAAAAATAAATATTGAAAAATAGATGAAAAGTGATATACTAGATGTGCAATTTTAAAAGAAAAATAAAAGGACTAGAGAAAATGAAAGAAGAAAAAATGAAAAAGAGTGAAGACAATATAGAAAAAATCAAATTAAAAGATATCGATTTAAAAAATATTAACATGAAAACAATAAAAGGATTATGTTTAGAATATAAAGATATAATTTTATATGTTGTATTTGGAGCACTAACAACAATAGTTAATTTGGGAAGTTTCTTTGTTTTAAATACATTATTAAATGTAGATGAAAACGTTTCTAATTTTATAGCCATAGTATTAGCTGTTTTAGTTGCATATTTTACAAATAAAGATATGGTGTTTCATTCTGAAGCAGAAACAAGAAAAGAAAAATTTGTCGAATTCTGTAAATTTATGTTAGGAAGAGCATTCACTATGGTGATAGAATTTGTGGGTGGAATTATACTATTTAAGATACCAATACCGCACATTATTACTAAAGCTGGACTTACAGTAATAGTTATTATTTTAAATTTCTTTATAAGCAAATTTTTTGCATTTAAAACTAAGAAGGCTGTAAAAGAATAAAAACAAAAGATATGGTAATTAATAAATGAAAAAATGAAGTAAAAATAATATTAAAGGAAGGGGAAAGAGATGGATAAGATAGCAGTTTTAATACCATGTTATAATGAAAGTAAAACAATAAAGAAGGTAGTAGAGGATTTTAAAAAGGCATTACCAGAAGCAACAATATATGTATACGATAATAATTCAAAAGACGGAACAGACAAGATAGCAAGAGAAGCAGGAGCAGTAGTTAGATATGAGAGAAGACAAGGAAAAGGAAATGTAATAAGAAGCATGTTCCGTGATATCGATGCTGAGTGTTATATAATGGCAGATGGAGATGATACATACCCAGCAGACTATGCAAAAGAAATGTGCAATGCAGTATTAGAAAAAAATGCAGATATGGTAGTAGGAGATAGATTATCATCAACATATTTTACAGAAAATAAAAGACCATTTCATAATATAGGAAATGTAACTGTAAGAAAATTAATAAATATGATATATAAAAGTGATATAAGAGATGTAATGACAGGATATAGAGCATTTAGTTATGAATTTGTAAAGACATTCCCAGTATTATCAAAAGGATTTGAAATAGAGACAGAGATGACAATACATGCATTAGATAAAAACATGAATGTAGAGAATGTAGTAATAGAATATAGAGATAGACCAGAAGGAAGCGAGTCAAAACTAAATACATATACAGATGGAATGAAGGTAATAAAAACAATAATGACATTATATAAGAATTATAGACCATTTTCATTCTTTACATGGGTAGCAGTAATACTAGCAATAATAGGACTAGGATTCTTAATACCAGTATTAATAGATTATGTACAAACAGGATTAGTACCAAAGATGCCATCATTTGTAGCAAGTGTATTTTTCTTTATATGCAGTATACAATCATTCTTTGGAGGATTAATATTACAAACAGTAATAAAGAGAAGTAAGCAAGATTTTGAGATAAAATTAAATCAATATAAAGATAGATTTAATGATTTGAAAGAGAAAGAGTAAGAATGAAAAAATTAAAATAAATCCAAAAGATTTATTTTGATTTTTTTTCATATAACAAATAAATTATTTGTGTTTGATGGTAAAATAGGGGATAAAAAGATTTACCAAAAGAGACTATATAATTGACAAGAAATAATATAAAAAAATAAAAGGGAAAAGTTATGCAAAAGAGAAATATTTTAAATAAAGATTCCATAAATAAAGTTGTAAAATTTATGTCAATAATTATGTTAGCATCTATTTTACCTATAATGGTTTTTATAGATACAAGAGTATATTATTATTATAGAAATGGTATTAAATTAGATAACTATATTTTATTTTTAGGAGTCATTTTAATAATTGCAATTTTATTTGGACTAAAAAAATTATTAAAAAATAAACTAGACAAAGTACAAAAGATAATTACAAAGATAGAGAGCAAAACAACAATAATAATATTAGTACTGTTTATACTGCTAATTGCATTCCAAGTATTAATGGTAAAAGATTTATATTTTGAGACAGGTTGGGATGTAGTACATATCACAAAAGCAATTAAAAACTTTTTAGAAACAGGTATTTTAGATGATAGGTCAATTTTTGATGGATATAAATATTTTAGCATATATCCAAACAACTTATTTTTAACAAATATATTTGTAATAATATCAAAAATAGTAACATCGATATTTGGAGAACAATACTTTTATAGGGCTTTAGTAATTATTGGAGTAATTTTAGTGGATTTGGCAGGAATATTAACGGTAAAGACAATAGGAAATTTTACAGACAAAAAAATCTTTAAAATAATAGGTGCTCTTATATTTATATTATTTATCGGAACATCACCTTGGATACTTGTACCATATTCTGATACATATTCTATATTATTCCCAATAGCAATATTATATAATTACACTAAAAAAGATAAAAAAATATATAACTATTTACTAATTGGTCTATGTAGTTATATGGGATATTCAATAAAGCCAACCGTCATAATAGTATTAATAGCCATAGTAATAATAGAAGCTTATAGACTTTTATCAAATATAAAAATAAAAGAAAATAGAAAAATAAGAGCAAAAAAATTAGTTAAAAATTTATTTTATGTACTTATAGGTGTAATGTTAGTCGTTTTACTAAAATTTGCTCTATCAAAGGTTACGAATTATCAAATAGATAAGAAATATGAATTATCATTTTATCATTATTTAATGATGGGAATAAACGAAAGAACAGTTGGTGCATATAATGGTGAAGATGTAAAAAATTCTATTACTCAAAGTAGTTATGAAGAAAGAATTCAATATAATAAACAAGTATTTTTAGAAAGATTAGAGTCAATGTCAGTAAGCGACATAATAAATTTTTATACTACAAAAATGTTGGTTAACTATAATGATGGAACTTTTGCTTGGGGAAAAGAAGGTGAATTTTATAAAGAAATTAATTATAATAATGATTGGTTAGCAAAAAGCTTGAAAAGCTATTATTATAATTATGGTAAGAAATCTACTATATTTACAAATATAATGCAATTTATATGGATATTTATATTAGTTTTTGATTTAATATGTGCTATATTAAAAAAATTGATAGAAATCTAGCAGTAGCATTCTTAAGTTTAATTGGATTAACATTATTTCTTTTATTATTTGAAGCTAGAGCAAGATATTTGTTTTTATATTCTAGCTTTTACATTATAATAGCAGTATTAGGTATAGAAACGATTTTATATAAATGTGAAAGAAGTAAGAATAATTAATAATAAATATAAAAGAGAAAATAGAGGAATTGTTGTCGATTCTTCTATTTTTTTGTCGAAATTTCGTTGACAATAGATATTAAATGTAGTACATTTTAGGTATGACCTTGTTTTTTTAAGGTTAGAATAGTTCAGGTCAAGCAACATGAAAGGAGACATGATGAACGAACTTATTCAGGTTATGACATCTCCTAGTCAGGAGGTGGAAGTAGGAAAAACGTTTCGGGTAACGCTGGAAATCTCAAATACATTTGGGTGGATTCAGAATGTACAGGTTATGTTTAATCAGTACGGAGAAAGTCCCTCCATTGTCAAACAAATGAAGAAAGAAGAAGAAAATGATGGTATTAGCATGTACTGTGCTGAGGTACAGTTTGATCGGCTTGGTAATTATTTCTTCTTCTTTTCTTTGGAGATTAACGGCGAAGCAAAGGCTATCAAGATTAGTCGCAAGACGAATCAGCCTGCGCTCATGTATCCATGGGATGAATCTCCTTATTGGAGGGAGCTAGTAATCCAGCAAGGATTCGAAGTCCCAGAGTGGTCGCAAGATGCGATTGCGTGTCAACTCTTTGTTGACAGATTTTGTAATGGAGACGAATCCCAAGGAACACAAGAAGGACGTCAGTATCGAGTTTGGGGAGATTTCCCTGATTGGCATAGAAACAGCAGTGGGCAATTCCACAACAATGACTTCTTCTGTGGAAACATAGAAGGAATCTGCAAGAAGCTGGAATATCTCAAGAGTTTGTCTGTTGACATTGTGTATCTTTCTCCTATCAACGAAAGTCTGTATAGGTATGAAAGGTATGCTTCCACCAATCACATGGAGATTGATCCAGATGCCGGAACTTTTGAGGATTTGGATAAGCTGCACAAGAGGGCAAATGATATGGGGATGCACATCATCCTAGACATTGCTTTCAATCACTGTAGTAGTGATAATCCAATCTTCAAGGAAGCGATGAGCAATCCGAACTCTCAGTATCGGGATTGGTTCTATATCAACGGAAGCAGTTATATCTGCTGGTATGGAATCTTTACTGATATGCCAATTTTCAACCAGAACAGTAAGGGTTATCAGGATTATGTCTATGGCGAAAACGGTGTGGTTGCAAAATTTGCACCGTATGTTGATGGCTTTAGACTTGATCTTGCAAGTGAACTTCAGCCTTTTGTGTTGGAGGGAATCCGGAATCGTGCAAACCAGTATGGTAAGCATCTGATTTTGGGTGAATATTGGCACAAGGTTCCGATTGGAATTTTGGGTAAAGGTCTGGATTGCCCAACGAACTATCCTTTTACAGATGCAATTCTGAAGTTTGTTGCATTTGGAAGAGGTTCTGACTTTGTCGGTAAGATTTACGATGTGCTTGAGAGCTATCCTCAGAAGACCATTGATACAATGTTCAACTCTCTTGATACGCACGATATGATGAGGGCAATCACGATTCTCTCACTTAAGTGTGTTAGAGATGAGCCGGACAGAATCTGGGAAATTGATAAGGAAGGCTCAAGGTGGCATGTCGTAAGGAACGGCAGAGGTGAGTTCCTCACCGATGACTTCAGACAATTTGAGTTTGATAACGACAAACTCGGAAAGGAAGAATATGACCTAGCAACAAGAAGGCTCAAGGTGGCTGTCATCTTACAATACTTCCTACCTGGTATCCCGTGTACGTTCTATGGGACAGAAGTAGGTATGCATGGATTCAAGGATCCGTTCAACCGAAAGTGCTTCCCTTGGAATGAGGAGGACCAAGACAGAGAGCTCCTTAGTTTCTACCAAGAAATTGGTAAGTTTAGGAAGCTCTATCATGGAGTAGGAAGCAGCTTTGAAGTGCTGTATGCAGACCAGGACGTTGTCATCTTCGAGAGGAGAAATGGGACGAACTCTGTGTTTGTTGCAGTGAACAGAGGGGAACAGAGACGATATGTCGATGTGCCTGAAGACTTCAAGGGTGATGTGAAGACATTCACTTTGAATGCGAATACAGACCAGAACTATTTGGAGCCGTACGGAGGGATGATTATCCTGAAGTAAGCTTTAAGAGGAGGAGATGCAATGATCTCCTCCTTCTTTTGTGTAAAATAAGTTAAAAATAAATAGTAAATATGTAAATAGAATATAGTATAATATAATAGTATAATTTAATAATAAAGGTTGTAAAAATAAGGAAAATATAGTATAATAGCCAAAGAGAGAAGAAAGAAAAGAGAAGAGGGAAAACGGTATGGATAAAAAAAGAATATTAACAGGAGATAGACCAACAGGAAGATTACATATAGGACATTACTTTGGTTCAATAAAAAAGAGAGTAGAAATGCAAGAAAGTGGATTATATGATCCATATATTCTAATTGCTGATGTTCAAGCATTAACAGATAACTTTAATAATCCAGAAAAAGTAAGAAAAAATGTAAGAGAGGTAGCAATAGATTATTTATCATGTGGAATAGACCCTGAAAAAACAACAATATATATACAATCAATGGTGCCAGAAACAGCAGAACTTACAGTGTTCTATTCTAATTTAGTAACAATAGCCAGATTACAAAGAAATCCAACTGTAAAAACAGAAATAGCACAAAAAAGAGACTTGTTTGGAGAAAGTGTAACATACGGATTTTTAGGATATCCTGTAAGTCAAGCAGCAGATATAACAGCATTTGAAGGAGAGCTAGTACCAGTAGGAGAAGATCAATTACCATTAATAGAACAAACAAGAGAAATAGTAAGAAAATTTAATAGTATATATGGAGATGTATTAGTAGAACCACAAGCTGTATTATCAAGTGAAAAAAGAATAAAAGGTTTAGACGGAAATGATAAAATGGGAAAATCACTTGGAAATGCAATATATTTAGCAGACAGTGAAGAAGAAATAACAAAAAAAGTAATGAGTGCTATAACAGATCCAAACAGAATAAAAAAAGATGATTTAGGAAATCCTGATATATGTATGGTTGCTTATTATCATAAATTATTTAGTAAGCCTGAAGAAGTAGAAGCAGTATGCAAAGAATGTAGAGAAGGAAAACGTGGTTGTGTACAGTGTAAAAAACAACTTGCAAAAAATATTGCTGATGAACTAAAACCAATAAGAGAAAAAAGAGCATATTACGAAGCACACCCAGAAGAAGTAGATAAAATATTAATAGAAGGAACTAAAAAAGCGAAAGAAACAGCAAAAGAAACTATGAAAAAAGTAAAAAAAGCAATGAGATTAGATTATTTTGAACAATAGGGACGTTTCCTTTTGTCGGTTTTCCGACAGTTTGGGACACATCTTTTATAAAATAAAGTAAATGGAGGTAAAGATGGCGTTAGAAAATAAATTAGGAATAACAGATAGCGCAAAGTTAGCTCAAGAAGAAGAAAAAATAACTAAGAAGAAAGCATTAGAATTATTTGATAAAAAAATAATAGATACATTTGAGGTTGGAACTTTTAAAGGGTTGCAAGAAATACATAAATATTTATTTGAAGATGTTTATGAGTTTGCGGGGAAAATCAGGAATGAAAATATTTCAAAGGGAAATTTTCGTTTTGCACCTGTAATGTATTTAAAAGAAGCCCTTAAAAATATAGATAAAATGCCACAAAAAACATATGATGAAATAATAGAAAAATATGTTGAGATGAATGTTGCTCATCCTTTTAGAGAAGGAAATGGAAGGAGTACTAGAATATGGCTTGATAGGATATTAATGAAAGAACTAAAGGAAGTAGTAGACTGGAGTAAAGTAGATAAAAATGACTATTTGTTAGCAATGGAAAGAAGTCCTATAAAAGATACAGAAATTAAAGTATTATTAAAAGACGCTTTAACAGATAAAATTAATGATAGAACGGTATACATGAAAGGAATAGATGCAAGTTATTATTACGAAGGATATTATACATATACAATAGAAGAGATTGATGAAGACAATAAATAGAAAAAATAAAAAGGAGTAAATATGTTTACAGATTATACAAAAATAATAATTAAATCAGGAGACGGAGGAAATGGAGCAATAGCATTCCATAGAGAGAAATATGTAGCAGCAGGAGGTCCTGATGGTGGAGATGGTGGAAATGGAGGAAATATCTATTTCCAAGTTGATAAAGATAAAAATACATTAATTGATTTTAGATATAACAGAAAATTTAAAGCTAAAAATGGAGAAAATGGAAGCGGAAATAACTGTAGTGGAAAATATGGTGAAGATTTATATATAAAAGTACCAATAGGAACAGTTGTAAAAGATGCTGAGACAGGAAAAGTAATAGCAGATTTATCTAAACAAAATCAAGTAGAACTTGTATTAAAAGGAGGAAGAGGAGGAAGAGGAAATCAACACTTTGCGACTTCAACAAGACAAGTTCCAAGATTTGCAGAAGATGGAGAAAAAGGTGAAGAAAAAGAAGTTATACTAGAATTAAAATTATTAGCAGATGTAGGATTGCTAGGATTTCCAAATGTAGGAAAATCAACATTTTTATCAGTTGTAACAGATGCAAGACCTAAAATTGCAAATTATCATTTTACAACACTAGAACCAAATTTAGGAGTTGTAAAAACAAAAGATGGAGATGGATTTGTAATAGCAGATATCCCAGGAATAATAGAAGGAGCTAGTGAAGGGGTCGGACTTGGAATACAGTTTTTAAGACATGTTGAAAGAACAAGATTGTTATTACATTTCTTAGATGTATCAGGTTCTGAAGGAAGAGACCCAGTAGAAGATTTCTATACAATAAATAAAGAACTAAAAAAATATAGTGAAAAATTAGCTACAAGAAAACAAATAATAGTAGCAAATAAAATAGATGCAATGCAAGATGAAGGTTTGTTAAAGGAAGTAGAAGATTTAGCTAAAAAAGAAGGATTAGAATTATTTAAAATATCAGCAGCAACAAAACAAGGCGTACAAGAATTAATAGATTATGTAGCAAAAGTATTAAAAGAACTTCCAAAAGAAGATTTAATAGAAGTAGAAGACAAAAAAGTATATACATTAGATGACGAAGATAAAGATAAATGGCAAATAAAGAAGGAAAACGGAGTATTTATAGTAACAGGAAAACCAATACAAAGACTAATAGGAAGAATTAATATTGAAGATAATGAATCATTCTATTATTTACAAAAATCTCTAAGAAATATGGGAGTAGATGCCAAATTAAGAGAAATGGGAGTTTGTGAAGGCGATACTGTTGTATTAGAAGATTGGGAGTTTGAATGGGAAGATTAGAGTTTTAGTAAAATATTTGAAAGAAGGAAAATGATATGAAAACAGAAAAAAGAAAAGATTATTTATCATGGAACGAATATTTTATGGCAATTGCAAAATTATCAGCGATGAGAAGTAAAGATCCATCTACACAAGTGGGAGCTTGTATTGTAAGTAATGATAATAGAATATTATCAATAGGATATAATGGAGCACCAAATGGATTTAACGATGATAATTTTCCTTGGGATAGAGAAGGAGAAAATCTAGAAACAAAATATCCATATGTATGTCATGCTGAATTAAATGCTATTTTAAATTATAGAGGAAGTAAAAAAGACTTAGAAAATGCTAAAATATATGTTGATTTGTTTCCTTGTAATGAATGTGCAAAACTTATTATTCAATCAGGAATAAAAGAAGTAATTTATTTATCAGATAAATATTGGGATTCAGATAATAATATAGCATCTAGAAAGTTATTTGATGAATGTGGTGTAAAGTATAGTAAAATCAATTTAAAACAAGAAAGAGAAATAGAGATTGATTTAAAATAAAAATAGAGAAGTGGATGTTTCTACTTCTCTAAAATTTTGGACATAAGAATTGCATTTTGGTTTTTATAATAATTTTTTCTTTCACCATCTTTATTAAAACCAAACTTTTCATAAAGATGAATTGCAATAGTATTATTTTCATTAACTTCTAAATTTATTTTCTTTATATTTTTATTTTTAGCTTCTAATATAATTTTATCTAAAAGCAAATTTCCAATACCTTGATTCCTACAATCTTTTTTAGTTACAATATTCATAATTTCAGCTTCATCTAAAATGGTTTTTATTCCAGCAAAACCTAAAATTTTATTTTCTTTGTTTTTTACAACAAAGTAAGTAGAATTTTTAGAGGTAAGCTCATCTTTTAAAACAGAGTAACTCCAAAAATCATCAAAATCAGTATTTAAAATATATTTTATTTGTTCTAAATCAGATAAATTCATGTAATCAATATCAAAATTCATATTATTAAAGTTTTTTCTCCTTTTCTTTTTCTTCTAGTTGTCTTTGAGCTTGTGGCTTTTTCAAATATAGTGGCAAGATATCATTTAATTGTCTATCAGAAGTCATTGCTTCAATTCCGGAATTGTAAAAATATAAACCACTAAGTCCTAAATAGTAAGAGTTTAAAAGATTTTGTTTTGAATCAAAAAAATGACTATTAGGAATCATTTTCTCAATATCAGTTTTATAGATTGTTGTTGCATCACCAATAAAGTAGATGTTACCAGTTTCATTGTTATCTTCTATATAAGTATCTAAAATAGATAAAGTAGTTTTAACACTTTCTGCAGAAGGTGTAATTAATACATTTAAACCATCAACAGTTTTTTGATATAAAGCAAAATAACAATTATCATTTTTACAATCAATCATAGAACAAATTAGTGAATTGTTAGGTAATTCATCACTTATTTGTCTTGCTAAACATTCTAAAGATGTAATACCAACTAAATCTATATTTTTACTATCTCTAAAAGCTTTAACTGTTGCAGTACCAATTCTAATACCTGTAAAAGAGCCAGGACCAATATCACAAACAATTAAATTAATATCATCAATACTAAGATTTGTTTTAACTAAAGCATCATTAATCATTGGCATTAAAGTTTCAGAATGACTATTTACAGCGATAGTATCTAATCTGCAAATTAAGTTAGTGTCTTCTAAAATAGAAACACCACAAACATTACTAGAAGTATCAATACTCAATATTTTCAATTGAAATCCTCCTTTTATCATCATCTTTTTCATCTTTACTGAAGCTTACATGAATATAATTTTTAGGTAAGGCGTCTTTAATTAATTCGCCCCATTCGATTAAACAAATACCTTTATCAAAATATTCGTCTCCACCAATCTCATAAAATTCTGAAGAATCAGAAAGTCTATAAACATCAAAATGGTAAATGGTTGCTTTTTCATTTTTATATTCATTAACAATAGTAAAAGTAGGGCTAGAAATTTCGTTTTCTAGTCCGAAATAAGATAAAAAGCCTTCTACAAACTTAGTTTTACCAGAACCGAAGTTCACCTGTTAAAACAATTACTGCTTTTTTATTTAGTTTAGATGCAAAATCTTTTGCAAATTGTTTTGTCTCACTTTCACTATTTGAAGTAAAGATAAAAGTATCACTCATAAAAAACTCCTAAAATTTTATAAAAAATTATCTTTAAAAGCTTGATTTAAAGACAGTAATATTATATTATAAAAAAACAAAAAAATCAATTAAAAGGGTTGATAAAGCCATAAAAATGTAATATAATTGTAAAGAATTTGTAATAAAACGGAAATAATAAGAAGTAAGGATGGTAAATCATGTTTAAATTAGGCTTTGGACAAGATATAGGTATCGATTTAGGAACAGCAACAGTTATTGCTTATGTAAAAGGTAAAGGAATAGTGTTAAGAGAACCTTCTGTTGTAGCAGTAGATAATACAACAGGGGAGGTTTTGGCTGTAGGACAAGAAGCTAGAAGAATGCTTGGAAGAACTCCAGGAAACATAGTAGCAACAAGACCTTTGAGAGATGGTGTAATATCAGATTACACAGTAACTGAAAAAATGCTTAAATACTTTATAAATAAAGTATGTGGAAAATTTATCTTTGCACCAAGAATAATGATTTGTATTCCATCACAAGTAACAGAAGTAGAGAAAAAAGCAGTAATAGATGCAGCATCACAAGCAGGAGCAAGAAAAGTTTACTTAATAGAAGAACCAATAGCAGCAGCAATAGGAGCAGGAATTGATATATCAAAAGCATGTGGAAATATGGTAGTAGATATAGGTGGAGGAACAACAGATATTGCAGTAATATCATTAGGAGGTTCAGTAGTAAGCTCATCTTTAAAAGTTGCAGGAGATAAATTTGATGAAGCAATAGTAAAATATATAAAGAAAAAACATAATATAATAATTGGAGAAAGAACAGCAGAGGATTTAAAAATAAATATAGGATGTGTTTATCCAAAGATTCAAGATACAGAAATGCAAATAAGAGGAAGAGACTTAGGAACAGGACTTCCAAATACAGTAACAATAAAATCAAGTGAAATGCTAGAAGCTTTGATAGAACCAGCAATGATGATAGTAGAAGCGGTACATGCGGTATTAGAAAAAACACCACCAGAACTTGCAGCAGATATAAGTGATAAAGGAATATACATGACAGGTGGAGGAGCTTTGCTTGATGGATTAGATAAATTATTACAAGAAAAAACAGGAATAAATGTAATGATAGCACAAGACACAGTATCATGTGTAGCATTAGGAACAGGAAAAGCATTAGATAACTTAGATGCTTTAGATGGAAGGCCAAGAAGATAATAAAAAGACAAAAAGATGTCGCATAGGAGATTACTATGCGACATAATGTTTATAAAAGGAGTAAAAAATGAAGAAAGTAGCATTTATAACATTAGGTTGTAAAGTAAATCAATATGAAACAAATGCAATGGCACAAGAGTTTTTAGAAAAAGGTTATGAAGTAGTAGAACATACAGAAGTAGCAGATATTTATGTAATAAATACATGTACAGTAACAAATATGTCAGACAGAAAATCAAGACAAATGTTAAGAAGAGTAAAAGAATTAAACGAAAATGCTATAGTAGTGGCATGTGGGTGCTATGCTCAGGTTGCAAAAAATGAATTAGAAAAAATAGAAGAAGTAGACTTAATACTTGGAAATAATGAAAAGAAAAATATAGTTGAACTTGTAGAAAAATTTGAGAAAAATAAGAAGAAAGAATTAGAAGTAGAAGATGTAATGTACCAAAAAGAATTTGTAGAATTTGGAGATGTAATATATACAGAAAAAACAAGAGCTGTAATAAAAGTTCAAGACGGATGTGATAGATTTTGTTCATATTGTATAATACCATATGCAAGGGGAAGAGTAAGGAGCAGAAAGCCTGAAGCAATAATATCAGAAATAAAGAAAATAGCAGAAGAAGGAATAAAAGAGGTTGTAATAACAGGAATACATATAGCATCATATGGAAAAGACTTTAAAGATGAAAATTATAGATTAATAGACTTATTGGAAGAAATAAATAAAATAGATGGAATAGAAAGAATAGGATTAGGCTCATTAGAACCATTACTTATAACAGAAGAATTTGTAAGTAGATTAGTAAAATTAGAAAAAATCTGCCATCACTTTCATTTATCATTACAAAGCGGATGTGATGAGACATTAAAAAGAATGAACAGAAGATATACAACAGAAGAGTTTAAGAATATAGTAAATTTATTAAGAGAAAACTATAAAGATGTAAACTTAACAACAGATATAATAGTAGGGTTCCCACAAGAAACAGAGGAAGAATTTAATAAGACATATGAATTTTTAAAAGAAATAAAATTCTATAAGATGCATGTGTTTAAATATTCACAAAGAAAAGGGACAAAAGCAGCTGTTATGAAAGGACAAATAGATGGAAATAAAAAAGAAGAGAGAAGTCAAAAATTAATTGAATTATCTAATAACAATGAAAAAGAATATAATGAAACGTATGTAGGAAAAGAAGTAGAGGTATTATGGGAAGAAGAGAAAGATGGTTTCTATAGAGGACACACTAAAAATTACATATTAGCTTTTGGTAAAATTAAAGATAATAAAAAAGATGAAAAATCAGAAGATAGAAAAATAGAAAATACAATAACAGGAGCAAAATGTATAGAAGCAAAACAAGACCATATATTGGTAGAAATGTAAATATGTAACAATACTGTAATAATTGTGTAACAAATATTTAATATGAAAATATATGGAAAATTCTTGATAAAATAAAAAAATTATAGTATAAATAATGTAATGAAAGTGTATAAAATCACAAAGGAGGAAGAAAAAAATGGCAGATTTAGGTGAAGAAAATAAAGTATCAGGAGTATTTGGAGGAGTTCAATTCGGAAACAATGAACAAAATCAAAACATAAATACAAATACAGATATAGAGAATATTGAGAACGCTGGAACAATAAGAAATACAAATTTACCAGTAAAGACAGGATTCTGGAACAAATTCAAAGCATTCTGGCTACAAGATATTGATTGGAATAAAGAAATTAAAGTAGAATTAACACCATATCAACAAAAAGTAGAAGATGAAATAAATGAGTTCTTACACCAAGAAATTACATGGGAAAAAGTACATGACTTTTTATTCCAAGAAATTTCATTTAGAAAAAAAGATTAATTTCGCGTTAGGGACGTTTCCTTTGCGTAAAAAAATTCGCGTTAGGGACACATCTTTAAAGTTTAATTTAGTAAATTAGTAAAAAAGTATAGCAAAATATTTTTATTTATGCTATACTTTTTGTGTTTATATAGGGAATATGGGGAATAACTTAAAAACAATAATTTGAAAGGAGAAATGGTTATGCCCCGTATGGCAAGAAGTAAAAGTTATACAAAAGTATATCACGTTATATTACGTGGAAATGATAAGCAAGACATCTTTTTTGATGAACAGGATTACAAAAAGCTTATTAAAGAATTAGAAAATACAAAAGAAAAATATGGATATGAATTATATGCATATTGTTTAATGACAAATCATGTACATTTAGTAATTTATGATAAAAATAATATGTTATCTAAAATTATGCAAAGCTTGGAGGTTGCATATTCAGCGTATTTCTCTAAGAAATATGAGAAAACTGGTCATTTATTTCAAAACAGATTTTTAAGTAAAGAAGTCGAAACAAGTAAATATTTAATACAAGTTTGTAGATATATTCACCAAAACCCAGTAAAAGCAAAAATTTCAACAGTTGACAAATATAAATGGAGTAGTTTTAAAGAATATATTAATGGCGAAAAAATAATAAGTACAAAAATGTTACTATCATTATTTCGGGAATATTAAACAAGAAGCAATAGAAAAATTTAGAAGATTTCATAATATGGTTGATAATGATATAAATGAAGAATATGAATACGAATTAGAAAGTAAATTAACAGATATAGATGTAAAAAATAAAATTAAAAAAATTTTAGATATAAAAAATATAAGTGAGATTTTTGAATACAGTATCAAAGTAAGAAATGAAAAAATAAGAGAGTTAAATATTCTAAAGGGAGTATCAAAAGCTCAAATCTCAAGAGTACTGGGAATGAATAAAAGATTGGTACAAAAAATAATGGAAAAATAAAGGAAGGAGGAGGAGATGTGTCCCCAACGCGAATTTTTTTACGCAAAGGAAACGTCCCCAACGCGAAATGGCTAAGAGTAAAACAGTTTTTGTATGTAACGAATGTGGTTATGAATCAGGTAAATGGTTAGGAAAATGTCCCGCTTGTAATAGTTGGAATAGCTTTTATGAACAAAAAGTTGTAGAAACTAAAAGTAAAGGACTTTCACAGTCTGATGGAAAAGTAGCAGTTCCACAAAGTTTAAATTCTTATGAAGCAAAAGAGACTATAAGAACACATACAGGTTTTAATGAATTAGATAGAGTTTTAGGTGGTGGATTAGTAAAGGGATCTTTAGTTTTACTAGGAGGAGAGCCAGGAATTGGTAAATCAACACTTATTTTACAAATATGTGATAAGATTAAAGGTGAAGGAAAAGTTTTGTATGTTTCAGGAGAGGAATCTGCAGAACAAATAAAATTAAGAGCGGATAGACTAGGTATTAACAATGAAGATATCTTATTTCTAGGAGAAACAAATATAGAACTTGTAAATCAAGCAATAATTAATGTTAATCCAAAACTTGTTATTATAGATTCTATACAAACAATGTATTCAGAAGAAATTACAGCAGCTGCTGGAAGTGTAAGTCAAGTAAGAGAAATTACAAGTCAAGTTATGAGAGTTTGTAAATCTAAAGGCATTACAACTATTATAATTGGACATGTTACTAAAGAGGGAAACATTGCAGGACCAAGGGTACTAGAACATATGGTAGACACTGTTTTATATCTAGAAGGAGAAAGATATTTTTCTTATAGAATATTAAGAGGTGTAAAAAATAGATTTGGATCTACTAATGAAATTGGAATGTTTGAAATGCAAGATAAAGGAATGTGCGAAATTACTAATCCATCTGATATATTAATATCAGAAAGAGACGATAATCCAGCGGGGTCTTGCATAGTTGCAACTATGGAAGGTACGAGACCTCTTTTAGTTGAATTACAAGCTCTAACTTCACAAACTGTATTTGGATATCCAAGAAGAACTGCAAATGGAATTGATTATAATAGACTTACTTTATTAATTGCAGTGTTAGAGAAAAAGGCAGGATTAATGTTAAATTCACAAGATGTTTATTTAAATGTTGTTGGTGGTTTGAAAGTAAATGAACCAGCAGCGGATTTAGGAATTATGATGGTTACTGCGTCTAGCTTTAAAAATATTCCAATTCCAAAAGATATGATAATATTAGGTGAAGTTGGATTAACAGGTGAAGTTAGAAGAATTAATATGATTGAAAAAAGAATAAAAGAAGCGGAAAAATTAGGATTTAAAAGTTGTTTAATTCCAGAAAGTAACAAAAAAGACTTGAAAGATAATTATAAATTAGATATAATAGGCATCAAGGATGTTAACGAAGCTATGAAAAAAATCGGTTTAAAATAATTTGAGTTTTTAGAAGGGAGAGTTTGAACTTTGAGAAAAGGCAAAGAGGATAGTATTACAGAAATTCTAAAATTAATTGCACCAGGAACTCCCATAAGAGATGGACTAGAAAATATTTTAAGAGCAAGAACACGGAGCTTTATTATTAATAACAGATAGCAGTGAAGTACTAGAAGAAGTTGTTGATGGTGGATTTTTTATTAATGAAGATTATACATCTTCAAAATTGTATGAGTTGGCAAAAATGGACGGAGCTATAGTATTAAGTGGAGATTTAAAGAAAATTTTATATGCAAATGCACAACTTATTCCGTCACATGAAATAACTACATTAGAAACAGGTACAAGACATAGGACTGCAGAAAGAACAGCTAAACAAACAGGTGAACTGGTAATTAGTATTTCGCAAAGAAGAAGTATTATTACAGTATTTAAAGGAAATGATAGATATATACTAGAAGATACAGATTCAGTGCTAAGTAAAGCTAATCAAGCTATACAGACACTTGAAAAATATAAGAAAGTATTTGATAATAAGTTAAATATATTAAATGAATATGAATTTAATGATATAGTTACTTTGGAAAATGTAATAGTTGCTATCCAAAGAGCTGAAATGGTTATGAAAATAGTAGAAGAAATACAAAGACAGATATATGAACTAGGAAATGATGGAAGGCTAGTAAAAATGCAGCTAGATGAATTAATAGGTGGACTAGAAAAAGAAGAAACTTTAATAATAAAAGATTACATAGTACCTGGTAAAGGAAAAAATAAAAGAACTCCAGAGAAAGTAATAGAAAGTTTAGAAAATTTAAGTTATGAAGATATAGCTAAAGAATCTGTTATTGCTAAACTTTTAGGATATGAGAATTTTGATAACTATGATGAAGTAGGAGTTTATACAAAAGGATATAGGATTTTAAATAAAATTCCAAGAATGCCAAGTAATATAGTGGAAAATCTAGTAGATTCTTTCAAATCATTCCAACATATCTTAGCAGCAGATATTGAAAGTTTAGATGAAGTTGATGGAATTGGTGAAGTAAGAGCAAGAACTATTAAACAGTCATTAAAGAGAATGCAAGAACAATTTATTTTTGATAATTTAATTTAGGAGGATTATAATAATGAAAAAATTTGGAAATGTATTATGGGTTGTAGCTTTTTTAATAATTTTAGTATTAGTAGGAACAGTAGCATGGGGATATTACAGAAATTTGACTATGGAGGTTAAAAATCCAGTTGCAACAATGGAAGTTGAAAACTTTGGAACTGTAAAAATAGAATTATATCCAGACCAAGCACCTGAAACAGTTGCAAACTTTATAGCTTTAGCAAATAGAGGATTTTATGATGGATTAACATTCCATAGAATAGTAAAGGATTTCATGATTCAAGGTGGAGATCCAGATGGAACAGGTGAAGGAGGAGCAACTCTAGCAGATTTAAAAGATGATGGAGATGATTCAGAATATTCTATCAAAGGTGAATTTGTAGCAAACGGTGTAGATAATGATGTAAAATTTGAAGAAGGCATAATAGGAATGGCAAGAAATGATTATACTTCAGTTTCATCATCATTAGCAGAACAATCATATAATTCAGGAAGTTCTCAATTCTTTATAATGACAGCAGCAAATACTTCTTTAAATGGATATTACACAGCATTTGGTAAAGTTATCGAAGGAATGGATGTAGTTCATAATATAGAAAATGTAGAAGTAAAAGCAGCAGACGATAGTGAAGAAACAGGAAATACAGAAGTTAGTACACCAGTAAATCCAGTTAAAATTACTTCTATAAGAGTAGAAACTAATGGAGTTGATTACGGATTACCAGAAACATTAACACCATTTGATTATATGTCATGGATGTATCAACAATATGGAATAGACCCAAGTAGTATGGGAACAACAACTGAATAATAATTTAAAAAATATTAAAAAACAGTTGACAAATGGGGTAGAAATTGGTTATAATATTAACTGTGCTTAACAAACAAGACTTGGTGGATGTAGCGTAGTTGGTTAACGCGCCAGTTTGTGGCACTGGAGACCGTGGGTTCGAGTCCCATCTTCCACCCCATTTGTATAAAGTATATTGGGCTGTAGCCAAGTGGTAAGGCAGTAGACTTTGACTCTACCATGCGCAAGTTCGAATCTTGCCAGCCCAGCCATAAAATAAAGACTTTCGAATTTTCGAGAGTCTTATTTTTTACCTTGAGAATATTTAGAGGTTATGATAAAATAAGAAAAAATAATAGTTAGGAGAAATTGATATGAAAATATTGATTATTTGTAGTAAAGCTTTTTATGAAAAGATAGAACCAATAAAAGAAAAACTGGAAGAGGTGGGAAATATAGTTGAGTTACCAAATTCTTATTATGACGGAAACGTAGAAGAAAAAGCTTGGAAGCAAGGAAATAAAGCTCATGCAGAATTTAAATCAAAAATGTTAAAAATGAGTAGAGAAAGAATAGGAAATATGGATGCAGTATTAACTTTAAATTTTGATAAAAATGGAAAGAAAAATTATATAGGTGGAGCAACATTTTTGGAATTATATGAAGCTTTTATGCAAAATAAAAAGATTTATTTATATAATGACATTCCAGAAGGAATGTTATATGATGAGATATCAGGATTTTCTCCAACAGTAATAAATGGTAATTTAGATCTTATAAAATAAAGAAGGAAGAAAAAATGGATTTAGAGAAAATAAAAAATGCAAAAACAAAAATAATAGGTAAGAAAATAGAATATTTTGAAGAAATAGAATCAACTCATATATATGGAGAAAAGATAGCGGAAGACGAAGAAAATACTGGAAAAGTATTATTAGCAGAAGTACAGACAGGAGGAATAGGAACAAAAGGAAGAAGTTGGTATACGGGTTATGGAAAAAATATAGCTATGACTATAATCTTACATCCAAAATGTAAAATAGATGAGTTAGATAATTTAACAGTAGAAATTGCAGAAAAAATAAGAGAAGCAATTTATGAATTATATGGATATAAGCTAGAAATAAAAGAGCCAAATGATTTAATGTTTAACGGTAAAAAAATTTGTGGAATATTAACAGAAATACATTCACAAGGAGAAAAAATAAAATATCTATTAATAAGTTTTGGGTTAAATGTAAATGAGGATGAATTCCCTGAAGAAACAAAAGAAATAGCAACATCTTTGAAAAAAGAAACAGGCAAAGAATTTGATAGAGAAGAAATCATCTGTAGAATAGCAGAAAAATTAGAGGAAATAGATTCAATTTTTTAACATATTTGAAATTTGAATTAAAAAATGTTATAATATATAGGTTGTTAGGATACACAAGCAGAAGGGAGCGGTTATGTACCGGAGAAGGTATTTTGATACCGATAGGTTTATAATCGGTATCTTCATAGCTTTTGCTATTGTATGTGCGGCAGGAGGAATCATTTTCTCCATTGCTGCAAACTACAATGAGCAAACCTATGTTGCCACAGTGACCGACAAAGATGTCAAGAACTACAACAATTCATCTAAATACCTCGTTTTTACCAAAACGGAGGATGGAGAGACAAGGGTCTTTTCAGTAGAGGATTCTCTTCTTAGATTTAGATGGAACTCTTCAGATGTTTATGGAGAGATAGAAGTAGGGAAGACATATCGGTTTACTACTGTAGGATTCAGGTTTGAAATCCTTAGTATGTACGAGAACATAATCGATTTCGAAGAAATCAGCAGTGACTCTGCTGAGGTCCGCCAGCTCGAGTGAGCCCTGGCGGGCTTTTTATATTTTAAATAAAATTAATTGTTCTAAAATATAGATAGTTTAATATAAATTAAATAAGAAAAATAAAAATATATTTTGGAGGGAAAGATGGAAACATATCAAGAGAATGGTAAAGGAACAGTAAAGAATATATTTAAAGGAATAGGAATATCTATGATATTTACTATTGTGTGTTTATTTATATTTTCTGTACTATTAACATATACAAATATAAGTGAAAATACAATAACACCTGTAATATTGGTTATAACTGCTATAAGTATATTAATAGGCAGTTCAATAGGCAATACAAAGATAAAGAAGAATGGAATATTAAATGGAGCATTTGTAGGTGGAGGATATATTTTAATATTATATTTACTTTCTAGTACATTGAATGTTAGATTTAGTCTAAATGTACAAAGTCTAATAATGATAGCTGTAGGTGTTGCGTTTGGAATATTAGGCGGAATAATAGGGGTAAATAAAAAATAAAGTAAAAATAAAAAGTGGAATTTTGTCGAATTTTGCGACGAAAAGTTTGATGATTTTTCGTAAAAGAATTGACAATTCCATTTTTTGTAATTATAATGTATTTACATTTTCAAATTAATTCTATAATTTTTTAATTTAATTCTTATTTTTAAAAGAATAAAATTTATTTCGTTTTTTAGATTCTAAAAATCTAAACAAAATCCAAAAAAAGAAAATTTAATAAAAAGGAGGAATGCTTTTGACAAATAAGAAAAAAGTATTAATAGCACTTGCTATTTTAACGGTAATTTTACTTGCCTTTATAGGTGGACAAGCATATGCTAAATATGTGAGTGAAGTAAGAGGAGAAGGAATAGCAGAAGTTGCAACATGGAGCTTTAAAGTAAATGGACAAGATGAACAAGTGGAATCTATTAATTTAGCATCTACATGTAATAATGAAACACTTGTAGATAATAAAATTGCCCCAGGTACAAGTGGAAGTTTTAATATACTAGTAGACGCAACAGGTTCAGAAGTTGGTATAAACTATAATATTACTTTTACAGAAGAAGAAAATAAACCACAAAATCTTAAATTTGAATATAATGATACAGAATATAATTCAATTAAAGATTTAGAAGACGATTTATCAGGAACTATTAATGCAAATGATGAAGATAAAACAAGAACATTAAACGTTAAATGGAAATGGGATTATGAAACAGGAAGTGATCCTGAAGAAATCTCAAGTAATGATTTAATAGATACTGAAGATGCAAAAAGAATCCAAAATTATACATTTGATGTAGTAGTTACAGGAACTCAAGTGGAACCACAAGCTTAAAGTCTTTAAAAGTAAAATTATAGAATAAATGAAAATGAATATATTCACCTTTGTACTAAGTGGGGAAATGTACAAAATTTTCTCCACTTATACAAATTTTAGGAGGAAAAGATGAAAGAAGGCTTAAAAAATAAAAGAAAAGAGATATTTATAATTTTTATAGTTTTAATAATATTTGTATGCTTCTTTTCTGGTTTTAGTTTAGGAAAAGAATTTAGTAGAAAAGATATAAATGGAAAGACGGAAGTTGCAAAACCAATATTGCAAGTAGAAAATGGAAGCTGTTTAGAAATAAATAATTCCAACAGAGAAGGAATATATGAATTTAAAGTAAAAAACTATAATGAACAAGGAGAAAAAACACAAGTAGATTTAGAATATTATATTGAAATATTAAACGATATAGAAAATAGTGGGATAGAACTTAAACTATTTAAAAATGACCAAGAAATCGGAATGAATGAAAATAAGACAGAAAAATTTATATTATCTAAGAATGAAACAAAAGAAGATAATTATAAATTAGAAGTTTTGTATGATGAAAATAAAAATATAAACATGGAAGATATAATAAGTCAATTACAAATAAAGGTACATTCTGAACAAATGCAGGAGGTACTATGAAAAATTTTAGAATCACTAGAAAGAAAATATTTATTTTAATTCTAATTTTTATAATCATTATATGTGTGTTATTTAAAATTACACAATCAGAAAAAATTGATTTTCAAGAAGATTTGATTTTCTTTAAAATATTCGGAGAGGGAAAGATAAAAGAACAAAGTAATGATAAAAGTGAATATGAAATCCAGGTAATAAAAGGAAAAAGTAGTTACAAAGAAATAGAGTTATTACAAACTATAGATATAAGAACATTAGTAAATAAAAAAGTAGCACCAGGGACAAAAGGGAGTTTTTATGTTTTTTTAACTTCAAATAGTAATGTGAATTATGAAATAGAGGTATTAGATAAAAATAAGAAGCCAAGAAACTTTAAATTTGAGATAAATGAAAAAGTAGGAATAATAAAGAAAAATGAAGTAAAAAAAGTAGAAATCAACTGGGAATGGCCATATGAAATAAATGTAGAGGAAAATTCACAAGATACAAAAGACGGAGAAAGTATAGAGGAGTTCAACTTTGAGATATGTACTATAGGAAAATAAGATGAGGAGGTAGAATGTTTGAAAAAATCAATTACTTTTTTATTTATATTTTTAATAAGTATATTTATATGTATTAATAGTTATGCAAAATATGTAGTAGAAAATACAAGTTTAGTTGCAAATATTAATATTGATGGAGAAATTCCTAAAATAGAATTTCTAAGTGTAAGCAATACAAATGAAAAATATAATAAATATGCAAATAAAACACATACTATAACTGTAGAATTTAGAATAAAGGAAAAGAATATAAAAAAAGATAATATACAAGCAGGAATAAAATTTTTGTTAGATGATATACAATTTAATCCGAGTGGAAAAGAAATAGATAGAAGAGAAGATGGAGAAAATGTTTATTATAAATATACACTATCTAATATAAAAAACAATGGACGTCTTATAATAAAAATTCCAAAAGGCGTAGTTATTGATGTGGCAGGCCAGGTAAATGAAGCAGTAGTATTTGATACAGAAATTACGATAGATAATATAGCACCAGCTGTTAATTTCTCACAAGAAGAAATAGAAGATGGAAAAATACTTGCAAAAATTAAAGCAAATGAAAAAATAAGAGATGTAGATGGTTGGAATTTATCAGAAGAAGATACAGCCTTAAATAAAAAATTTGCATGTGATGTTTTATATCCATTTAATGTAACAGACCTTGCAGGAAATAGTACTAATATAGATGTAAAAATAGATAAAGCAACAAACATAAAGATAAAATATGGCTCAATGAGTGAAGGTCCATATAATAACTGGGAATTTGGAACAGGAATAAATGAAATTGTGGGAAAAAGAGCAATAGAATTTGGTACTGAATATAAAATAGAAGGAATCTCATTGTATTGGGAAGGTCTAGATAAGGATTTTATAGAAACAAGATGTTTTATAAATACTTATTGGGGTGAAGGTATACAAGGTATATGTAATACATATGAAACAAGCTATAATTACGGATATAATGGATATTTAACTTTGAAAACAGGACCAATGATAGCATTAGATGGAAAAACAACACTATTAATAGGAGGAAGAGGAATGAATAAAGAAGGAAATATGGGATTGGGAGGAGCACCGATACCAAAAGAAATAGCTCAAAAGCATTTATTTGGAATAAGTAGTTTAAGTATAAAATTAAAAGATACATCATATTATTCTATTGTATATCAGGCTTGGGTAGATGGAGAAGGATGGTTAGAACCGGTGTCTGATGGGAAAGAAACAACTTTTTCACATGATAAACCAATAGGAGCATATAGAATGTCATTAATTCCGAGAACGGAAAAAGGATATTTAATAGATTTATGGCGAAAAGACGTTGGAACTGATAATATGAAATAATTTTATAAAAAATATTGATATTTTTTCCATTTTAATATAAAATCTAAAAAGACTAATTAAAGGAGGAACAAAATGGTTACCTTAGATGATGTTAGGAAGAACGAAGAGATAGAAGCTCTAATTAAAGGAGCACAAAAACAATTAGATGGACTCCGGATATACTGAACATAGTCACAGACATATTTCAATTGTTTCAAAAAGAGCAGGAGACATATTACAAGAGTTAGGTTATCCAGAAAGAACCATAGAACTTGCAAGAATTGCAGGATATCTACATGATATAGGAAATTGTGTAAATAGAACAGATCATGCACATAGTGGTGCGATTATGGCTTACAATATTTTAAAAGATATGGGAATGGACGTAAATGAAAGAACAGAGATTATGATGGCGATAGGAAATCATGACGAACAGACAGGAACAGCAGTAAGTGATATATCAGCAGCACTAATCTTAGCAGACAAATCAGATGTGCACAGAGATAGAGTAACAAATACTAATTTATCAACATTTGATATACATGATAGAGTTAATTATGCTGTAACAAATGCAGAATTGAAAATAGATAGTAAAGAAAGAAAAGCAATACTTAATTTAACAATAGATACTAAGTTATGCCCTGTTTTAGATTATTTTGAAATATTTATGGATAGAACTATGATGAGTAAATATGCAGCAAAATATTTAAAAATATGGTTTGAATTAGTTATAAATGGAACAAAATTATTATAGCTTTAAATAGAAAAATGGAGGAAATATCATGAAGAAAATAAAATTATTAACAATAATATTAGCAATTGTACTTGTTACAATGGTAGCTTTTTTTGGAGTATATGTACCAGTACAAAATAGAATGGAAAACAAAGTAAAAGATTATGATTACGCAATGGACTTAAAAGGTGGAAGAAATGTTAGATTATCAGTAGATAACACAGTAGATACTGTTATAAAGGATGCAGATGGAAATGAAGTTACAGATGCTGATAATTTAACAGATGAAGAATTAGCAGCAAAAGGATATACAAAGGAAGAGAAAGTAGCTAATTCAGAAGATGTATTAAACGAAGAAAATTATGAAAAATCTAAGGAGATAATAGAAAAAAGATTAAAAGCTTTAGGTGTTGATAATTATGTTACAAAGTTAGATAAAGCTTCAGGAGATGTTTTAGTAGAAATACCAGAAAATGATTTAACAGACAGTATCATAAGTAACATAGGAACAACAGGAAAATTTGAAATTGTAGATAGCGATACCAAAGAAGTATTAATGGATAACAGTGATATAAAAAGAGCAAGAGTTATGTATGGTTCTAATTCAACAAGTAGCTCTTCTGGAACAGCTGTATATTTAGATATAGAATTTAATAAAGAAGGAACAAATAAATTAAAAGATATAAGTAGTACTTATGTAAAATCAAACACAACTAACGAGACAAATACTACTAATACAGCAGATAATACAGCAAGTACAGATAACACAACAACTGATGATAGTAGCTCTACAGAAACAACAAAAGAGATTACTATGAAAATAGATGATGAAGAAATCATGACAACAAGTTTTGATGAAACAATAGAAACAGGAAGATTACAACTATCAATAGGTTCAGCAACAACAGACACAGATACACTACAAGATTATATATCTCAAGCATCTAGTATAGCAGTAGTATTAGACAATGGAAATATACCAGTAAAATATACAGTTGAAGGAAACCAATATATTTTATCAGACATAACACAAGATGAATTAAATATAGTTCTATATGTAATGATAGGTTTAGCAGCAATTGCTTTAATAGTATTAATTATTAGATATAGAACTGAAGGATTAGTAAATGCATTTGCATATGTTGGACTAGCAGCACTATTTGTGTTATTACTTAGATACGCAAATGTAATAATATCAATAGAAAGTATATTTGGAATCGCTGTAATATTAGTACTAAATTATATATTTGAAAATAAATTACTATCAAAAATAAAGAAAGAAGAAAATGTAGATAAAACAGCGGTAAATATAGCATTTAAAGAAACATATAAAGAGTTTTTTATAAAAATAATACCTATTTGTATAGCTGTTATTACCTTCTGCTTTATACAATGGGAACCAATTAGTAGTTTTGGTATGGTAATGTTCTGGGGAATTTTATTAATTGCTTTATATAATTTTGCCATAACATATCCATTAGTAAGAGTAAAAGAAAGCAAGGGAGGTAAGAATAAAGATGGAAAAAAACAAGCAAAAAATGACTAAGAAAACAAAAATAATAATAGCAATAATAGCAGTAGTGATAATTGCGGGAATAATTGTTACGCTAACTGCTGGACTTAATTTTGATTTAAGATATCAAGAAAGTAAAAGTATACAATTATATTTAGAAACAGATTTTAATATATCAGATATAAAACAAATAACAGATGAAGTAATGCCAGGAGAGAAAGTAATTATACAAAAGGTTGAAGTATATGAAGATACAGTAAATATAACAGCAAAAGATATAACAGATGAACAAAAACAAGGTTTGATAGATAAAGTAAATGAAAAATACGGAACAGAATTATCAGCAGATAGTATAGAGGTAGAAAGCATACCAAATACAAGAGGAAGAGATATTATAAAACCATATATAGTACCTTTTGCTATAGCAACTTTAATAATATTACTTTATATGGCTGTTAGATATAGAAAATTAGGTGTTGTTAAAACTTTAGTAAAAACAGTAGTTATATCTGTTGTAGCACAAGCTACTCTACTTAATGTTATGGCAATTACAAGAATACCTATAGGAATAGTAACAATTCCATTAGTAATTACAGTATATTTATTAACTTTAGTTGGACTTACAACATATTTTGAACAACAATTAGAAAAAAATAAGAAGAAAGAGGAAGCAGGTAAATAATACCTGCTTTTTCATTAAGCTTTAGCATTGTGGAACGAAGTGAAACAAAAACCGCTCGCTATGCGAGTGAGATTAAAAACTTATAGAAAG
>CALXXB010000003.1 GCA_944392525.1 uncultured Clostridia bacterium
ATATCATTATCATTATCTATAAAAGATTTTAAAGCTAGACCATATTGTCTTTTTAATTTATCTGCTTCTTCTTCAGAGATATTGAGTACAAGTGCTATATCATTTGTTATATTATCTCCTCCAAGAGGGATTGAATTCGTATACAAAAATGTTGACCCTTCAAAAACACCAATATCAGTATTTCCTGCTCCAATATCTAATAGCATAATATTGTCATGTAATTCGTTTGTATCTAGTACTAGGTTTCTTTCAGCTAATGTTATTGGAACAATTCCATCTATTTCAAGTCCTGCTTTTTTAAATATATTATGCAATTGTCTTACATAATCTTTTTCTGCAAGTATAACTTGTGCACTAATTGTAAAGCTAGCACTTAAACTTCCAACCGGATCTGTGACAACTGTTCCATTTTCTAATGTTATTTTATCTGGTACGACATCTATCAATGTTTTTCCATCTGGAATTTCTATATCCTTTACTTGCATTATTGCATTTTGGACATCTCTTACAGATATCCCTGCATATTTGTCCTTAGCCTCTTTTGTTATACTATTTTGTACTATTGTTGCATATTTTCCTGGAATTGTTACATAGGCAGAATTTATTTTTAGGTTAGTCTCATCTTCAGCATCTTTAATAGTTTTTGCAAGGCTTAAAATTATTTCATCTTCATTTATTATTTTCCCCTTCTTTAGTCCATTACATTTATATGAGGTGTTGCATATAATTTCTATTTGGCCAAAGTTGTTTACTTCTCCTACAACGGTGCAAACCTTACTTGTCCCTATGTCAACGCCCACTATGATATCTCCTATTGCCAAGTTAATTCCTCCATTTTTTAGTATAAATTTCTTAAGTGTATATATATTACATTTTTAAAAAAATGTCAATAGAATTTGTTATATTTTTGTAATATTTTTGTAATATGATTGTAACAATATCTATACACTAGTTTTCTTCTGTTTTTGCTTCAATCTTTTCTTCTTTTTTACCTTTTTTATTTTTTCTTTCTTCAAATATTTTTAGCCATTTATCCACATAATATCTTCTTATCATTGCTAGGTTTATAAACATTCTTCCAACAAATACAACAATTGCTGCTAAATAAATATCAACATTTAATTTTTGTCCTAATATTGTTAGTAAAATAGCTAAAATAGCATTTCCAAAAAATCCTGTAACAAATATTTTCAAATCAAAATTTTTGTTTATTACTGAGTTAATTCCTCCAAATACAGAATCTAAAGCAGCTATTACCGCAATTGCTAAATAGCTTGAGTATGTATATGAAATCATTGGTGCGTTCATTCCTATTAATGCTCCTAATATACATCCTATTAATATAGCTATAAAAATCATCTTTTTACCTCCTAATTTTTATTACTTATTCCATATATTTTGATTCTATTTCACCATTATATTTAGAAATTTTTACATTATTTTCTTTTTGAATTGTAACATCTTGTTCTTTTTTCTTCATATCGTCTACAACTCCTCCATTACCTGTTAAAGAACTTTCCAAATATGATGGGTCTCCTATTGCTTTTATGCTATATGGTGCAAGAATTCTTTCTCCATTAACTCTTATAACTCCTGCTGCATCTATATAGACTATATCACTCATATTAATTATTCTCTCATCATTTATTGATATTGCTTCTGCTCCTGCAAGTTTTAATGCATTTACGATTAGTAATAAATCATCTGCTGTTATGTCTTCTACTTCTTCATTATCTGTTTCATTTATATTGATTATGATTCCTTCTCCTTCTACATCTGTTTTTCCTAAAGACATATTTATTTGTTCTAATTCTGAATCCATCAAATTACTTGTTTGTTCATTTGATTCACTATTATTTTTATATTCTTCTATCATATTTAAAGTTTCTTCATATTGCTGATTTACTTCATCATATCTTGTTTTCCAGTTTGCAAGTTCTGTGCTTAGTTCTGATTTTCTCATATTTTCAATTGAAGTAACATCTGCTTCATTTACTATCTTAAACTGCATTGTCATTACTAAAACTAAAACAAAGCATGCAATTCCTACTGTAATAATCATGGTTATTTTACCTTTTTTCATTTTCTTCTTCATGTAACTCCTCCTTCTAGTCTTCTACTGACTTTGCATATTCATAAGTTATCGTTCCTGTATATTTTGGTATTGTTATATTATTAGATTTTTCTAATTTTGCTTCTATGCTCCAACTTCTTAATATATCCAAGTATCCATTTGGTCTATCTAATGCTGCTAGTTGTTCTGGAAGTCCTATTGCTTTTATTTCAAATGGTGCTCCAACTTTTTCACCATTTATATCTATTATATTTCCTCCACATATAATTCCTGTTGTGGGTATTATTCTTTGATCATTTATTGATATTGCTTCTGCTCCTGCATTTTTCAATTCATTTATTACACTTAAAACATCTGTATCATGAACTAATAACATACTAGGATCTAAACTACTACTTGCGTCTTTTTTGCTATCTCCTAAAGTTACAATTACACCTGGTCCTGTTACTTCTGCCAATCCTATAATTTTATTTCCTTCTGTAATCTCTTCTTCCTTATCCTTTAAAGCTGTATCATTCTGAGTTGCACTTTCTCTTTCTTTTTCTAGTTTTGCTTCTGCATCTGATAAATCTTTCACTTTATTATCATATCTTTCTTTATATCTTAAAACTTCTGCTCTTAAATTATTTTCTTCATAATCATTACTAACTGTTGAATTAGTTCCTTGTACAGTTCTCATCTGTATACATATTCCAGCAGTTAATGCAAAACACATAACTCCTAATACTATTGCAACTACTTTTTTATTTTGCATAATCTCACCTCTTTATACTTTTTCTCTAAAATATGGATGGAAATTATTATTTATATCTCCATTTATAAATATTTCACCTTCTTTTCCTTTTTCTTGCTCTATAATTGCTTGTACATATAACATTTTATTACTTAAATTACTTGCATCTCCTAAATGTACTGTCTTTTTCTCATCATTTAGATATATACTATATTCGTTTTCATCACTAATGTCAATACTTGTGACTTGTCCGTCTAATCCAGCATCTTTTGCTGCATTCATTATCCTTATTACTACTTCTAGTCTCCTTAAATCCTCTTCATTTAATCTATTTCCTGGTACTATATCATCTTCCCTTGTCGTAGCACCTTGTATTACCGGCATACCTCTACTATCATCTGAAATTTCTAATATATAACCTTGTGTATTTATATAAGCATATTTTCCCATATAATCCACATTGTATGTTGCAACCCTTTCTGTCACATCTATTTCGATTGTACTAGGTAATTTTCTATGTATTTCCACACTCTCTACATATGGATTTTCTTTTATTTTGTCAATAACATTTCCTTTATAAAATTTGAATATATTTTCTCCTGGCTTTAACTCTGATAAGCTAACTATTGTATCACTTGGTATCGTAACATTATTTATTACATTTATGTCATTTATGTTAAAAATTGGTGAAGTTAAAGCAAAAGTAATCCCTCCAGCTATTATTCCTACTAATAAAAACAACTTCACAAAAAATTTTATTCTCTTTATTCTCTTTTTTCTTTTTCGTTCTTCTCTTGATATTTTCTTTCTTTTTTCTTCATCTTTTTTTAATTTGTTTTTATTAGTCATATTAATTACTGTTTCTGTATCTAAATCAAATTTATCTTCTTTTTCATCTAATTTCTTTTTTTGATTAATTCTTTTTTCTCTTTCCTTTTGCTTTTTCCTTTTTATCGCATCTTCATTTTGTTCCATATAATATGGATTAATATCTTTAGTCTTTCTTGACAATTTCAGTCCTCCTTTTTTGGACAAGTACTTATTTATTTAAGGGCTTTTAGCCCTTAATCATTTCTATATCTAGTCCTAACTTTTGAAGTTTCGTTAGAAAATTTTCATATCCTCTTAATATATATTCGATATTTTCTATCTTTGTTGTACCTTTGGCTACACTTCCAGCTAAAACTAATGCTGCGCCTCCTCTTAAATCTGTTGCATTTACAGTTGTTCCATAAAGTTTTTTTACTCCTTTTATTACTGCTGTTTTTCCTTCTATTGTTATTTTAGCTCCCATTCTTACTAATTCTTGTGCAAATCTATAACGATTTTCAAATATATTCTCTACTACTACTGAAGTTCCTTTTACTGTTGTAAGTAATGATACAAAGATTGATTGCATATCTGTTGGAAATCCTGGATATGGCATTGTTTTAATGTCTATTGTTTTAAGTTTTTTAGGTGTTTTTATTTCTATTTGATTTTTCTCTATTTTTAAATTGCACCCCATCTCTTCTAATTTGTCAACAATAGGAGTTATATGGTTTGCATCAGCATTTTGTATTATCATGTTAGAACGATTAATCGCAGCTAAACATAGAAAAGTTCCTGTTTCTATTCTGTCTGGCATAACATTATAACTTACATCTTTTAATTGTTTTACGCCTTCTATTTCTATATGACTAGAACCTGCTCCTTTTATTTTTGCTCCCATTTTATTTAAGAAATTTTGCAAATCTATTATCTCTGGTTCCCTTGCTGCATTATTTATAATTGTTGTTCCTTCTGCTAAGCAACTTGTAAGTATAGCATTTTCAGTTGCTCCAACGCTTGGAAAATCTAAGTCAATTTTTTCCCCCATTATTTTATCACAAAAGCACTCTATATTTCCATAGTTTTTATTAATATTTATTCCTAATTTTTCAAAAGCTTTTAAATGTAATTCAATTGGTCTAGTTCCAATATCACATCCACCAGGGTATGAAAATATTGCTTTTCTATATTTTCCAAGTAATCCACCCACTAATATAACAGATGAACGCATTTGTCTCATTAAATTTTCCGGTATTTCGAACTTATTTATTTTACTAGTATCTATAATAACTTTATTTTTCTTTTTTTCTACCGTTCCACCTAAAGCTCTTAATATTTCAAACATCATCTCTGTATCATGAATTTTTGGTACATTATATAATGTACTTTTCCCTCCATTTAATATTGTTGCTGCAATTATTGGTAGTGATGCATTTTTAGAACCTGATATGTTAACCGTTCCTTCTAATCTTTTTCCTCCTTTTATTATGTATTCTGACATTTTTCTACCACCTTTCACTTTATTCTGTTATATATTATGTTTTATTTACGTAAAAAGTGAATTTATGGATTTTCTAAATTTTAATAAAAAAGTGGGGTTACCTATTATAGATAACCCCTTCACGTGCAGTTAGTTATTCACAAGAAGCTTGCTCGCTCTGCATTCAGTCACAGGCCGATCAAGTGCGTCTTCGATTGACCAGCATCTCCTGGCTACACCCAGAGCAAAAAATCCTATGAGTTCTTGGAAAGATGCCACACGTCCTCGTAGAGAAGGGCCTTCGTAACTCACAAGATAACTTGCTGGAGCTACGTTGATAATCCAGTAATCTTCAAGTTCTCCTGTGAAGTCTGACATTCTAGATTGCAGCTTGTACATATAGTCATGTGCATTTCTAACTGCCTCAAAGAACATCTTTTGTCTATCGAGCCTATCTCGATATTCCTCAGGAACATTCCTATTTCTGTCCGAATAATGAGAAGCAATCCTTCCCACTTCGGCAAGCCAATAAGAATAGTAATCCTGAATCTCATTCCACTCGGCGTTTCCAATCTTGACTACGAACTTTTCAATCAGAGCCTGCTCTCTCTGCTTCCTGACATCTGCACTTGTCTGCACACTCATTGTGTTTCTCCTTTCAATTGCCCGCAGACTATGCATGGCCTTATTGCCATATAATATATTATACCATATTTCTTCTTTCTTTTCAATTTTAAATGCTCCAAAACATTGATATTAAAGTTTTTCTGCCTTCTATATTTAAAAATAAGGGCCTAGAATCCTAGGCCCCACTTTACAGTCACTGTTCTAAACTCTGAAACATCCTAGCATAATATATAAAAGCAATCAAAGCCGCACTTGCAAAAATCACATATAAAACAAAGCCTATAATAACTATCGGCTTGTTTTTCGGCTCTTCTTCATCTTCTATATCTTTTACTAGATTATCCCTTGATTTATCTCCAGCAAGCTGTTTTCTTTGCTTACTCATAGACTTCTCCTTTGTTTCATCTACGTTTCAGCTTCTACCTGACTTGTTTTAGTCAAGCACATTATATTTTATCACTATTTTTATTTTGTTTCAATAGTTTTATCTCATATAAAAAGGAGCTCAATAAAGAGCTCCCTTTTCAGTTGTTTATTCATCACCGCCAAAAAGCTCGGTGAGAACTTCTTCCAGGGAAAGCTCTCCGGAAAGAAGCTTCATGCAAAGATATCCAACGACTTCTGGTCTGTCGGAGTCTCTCTCTACACCTTCTCCATCTTGGATAATGAAGGTATGATACGTTCCGTCATCATCACGACGGACACAAACCTCCATGCAGTCTGAGTTCCACCTGTTACGTTGTCCAATCGCAACGACTGCACAATTCTTATTCTGCTTCCTTAACTGGCCCATACGCTTAAATGTGAGCTTGTTTCTTGACAGATAGATTTCCGTCAGGAAATCATACTCTGCATAACGCTGTTTATCATCAACAGCCATAGGATGTTCACGCCAGCGCTTCTTAACAATCCTGTCTACGCCTTCGAAGATCTCGTCCCATTCTTTGCTACTAAGACGTACACCTCCTTCTTTGATGAAGTCTTCTTGCATCTGTTCAACTGAATTCTTCCGTTCTTCCATCTTCTCCTCCTTAGAACTAGAGAACGGACTACTACCGCCAACCTTAAATAAGGTCGTGTTGAAATTATAACACCCTAAAATTATGATTTCAAGACATTTTTCGACATATTTTTTAAAAGACTTTTATAAAATATTGAAATTTTGTCAATAATATCATATAATATGTAAAGTTTTAAAACTATGGAGGGAGATTATGAAAGATATTACAGTAAGAAATTTATATAAAGAAACAGAAAACTTTAAAGACAAAAACATAATAATAGAAGGTTGGGTTAAAACATTAAGAGATTCTAAAACATTTGGCTTTATTGAACTAAATGATGGTACATTTTTCAAAAATGTACAAGTTGTTTTCAATGATTCTCTACCTAATTTTGAAGAAATAAGAAAATTGACACTTAGTTCTTCAATAAAAGTATCTGGAAAATTAGTTTTAACACCAGAATCTAAGCAACCTTTCGAAATTCAAGCAACTGGAATAGAAATAGAAAGCTTAGCAGATAATACTTATCCATTACAAAAAAAGAGACATTCTTTTGAATATTTAAGAACAATCGCACACCTTCGCCCAAGAACAAATACTTTTAATGCTGTATTTAGAGTAAGAAGTGTTTTAGCTTACGCTATACACAAATTCTTCCAAGAGCAAGATTTTGTATATGTTCACACACCTATTTTAACAGGTAGTGATGCAGAAGGTGCAGGAGAAATGTTCAATGTTAATTCATTTGACTTAAGTAATGTTCCTAAAACAGAAGATGGAAAAGTTGATTTTTCAAAAGACTTTTTTGGAAGACATGCTCACTTAACTGTTAGTGGTCAATTAAATGGAGAAACATTCGCAGAAAGCTTTTGTAATATATACACATTTGGTCCTACATTTAGAGCTGAAAATTCTAACACTGTAAAACATGCTGCTGAATTCTGGATGATAGAACCTGAAATATGTTTTGCTGACCTTGAAGATGATATGGATTTAGCTGAAGACATGATTAAATATACTTTTAAATATGTTTTAGATAACTGTCCTGAAGAAATGGAATTCTTCAATAACTTTATAGACAAAGGGCTTTTAGATAGATTAAACCATGTAATTAATTCTGATTTTGCTAGAGTAAGTTATACAGACGCTGTTAAAGAATTAGAAAAACATAATGATGAATTTGAATATAAGGTTTCTTGGGGAGTTGATTTGCAAACAGAACATGAAAGATACTTATGTGAGAAAATTTATAAAAAGCCTGTATTTGTAAAAGACTATCCAAAAGATATTAAAGCTTTTTATATGAAACAAAATCCTGATGGAAAAACAGTTGCTGCCGCTGACTTACTAGTCCCAGGTATTGGTGAAATTATCGGAGGTAGTCAAAGAGAAGAAGATTATGATAAATTATTAACAAGAATGAAGGAATTAGATATGCCAATTGAAAACTATGATTGGTATTTAGACTTAAGAAAATATGGAAGTTGTGTACATTCAGGATTTGGTCTAGGGTTTGAAAGAGCAATCATGTATTTAACTGGTATGCAAAACATTCGTGATGTTATACCTTTCCCTAGAACACCTAAAAATTGCGAATTTTAAAAAAAGTCTCCAAAATTTGGAGATTTTTTTTGGTAAGGTATTTACAAATAATATATTATGTGTTAGTATTGAATGTGTGTGATAGGCTATTTTTGTCGTAAAGTGTAATACCTTTTACAGCAAAAGCTTTTCATGAAAACTCATTCTTTTGTTTAAAGGTAGAGATTTTGAATCTCTACCTTTTTTTATTTACTCATATTCTTTTCCATAATAGCTATCCAATAAAATTTGTTTTAATTCTGATACTAGAGGTACCCTTGGATTTGCAGTAGTACATTGGTCTTCAAAGCTTCTTTCTGCTAACATATCTACTTTTGATAAAAATTCTTGTTCATCTATTCCTGCTTCTTTAAAAGATTTTGGAATATTCATATGTTCATTTAACTCTTTTATTTTCTCTATTAAACTATTAATTCCTTCTTCTTTTGTTTCTGCTTTTAATCCAACTTTCTTTGCTAATTCATAATATTTTTCATCTGCTATAAAATATTCATATTTAGGGAATGATACAAACTTTGTTGGTTTACTACTATTATATCTAATTACATATGGTAAAAGTATAGCATTTATTCTACCATGTGCCATATGAAATTCTGCACCTAATTTGTGCGCCAAAGAGTGATTTATTCCTAAGAAAGCATTTGTAAATGCCATACCTGCAATTGTACTTGCATTATGCATTTTTTCTCTAGCTTCTTTATCATCTCCATTATCATATGCTCTTTCTAAATACTTAATTACTAACTCTGTTGCTTTTTCTGATAACCCATCTGTATAGTCTGATGCCATATTAGATACATATGCTTCTATGCTATGAGTTAAAACGTCCATTCCTGTATCTGCTGTAACAGTTTTAGGAAGACTCATTACTAAGTCTGGATCTACTATTGCAACATCTGGAGTTAATTCATAGTCAGCAAGAGGATATTTTTTATTTAATTTTTTATCTGTTATAACAGCAAATGATGTAACCTCTGAACCAGTTCCTGATGTTGTAGGTATTGCTACCATTTTACATTTTGTTCCTAGTTTTGGGAATTTATAAGTACGTTTTCTAATATCCATAAACTTTAATTTTAATCCTTCTGGGTCGGCATCTGGATGTTCATAAAATAACCACATACCTTTTGCAGCATCTATTGGACTTCCACCACCTAAAGCTATAATTACATCAGGTCTAAAACGTTCCATTGCTTCTACACCTTTTTTTATTGTATCAAAAGATGGGTCTGATTCTACATCACTAAATATTTCTGAATGTACGTAATGTTCTCTTTTTCTTAAATGATATAAAATCTTATCTACATATCCTAATTTTACCATTGATTCATCTGTTACGATAAATGCTCTTTCTATATCAGGCATTTTTTCTAAATACCCTATAGAACCTGCTTCAAAATATATTTTTTCAGGTACTTTAAACCATTGCATATTAACCCTCCTCTTACTTGTTCTTTTTATATTAATAAGATTTACTGAAGAAACATTTGCAGTTGTTGAATTTCCACCAAATGAGCCACAACCTAAAGTTAATGATGGCATATTTGTGTTATAAATATCTCCAATTGCTCCATGTGTTGAAGGTGAATTTACAATAATTCTACCCGCTTTCATTGTTTTAGAAAACTTAAGTATGGTTTCTTTATTTTCTGAATGTATAACTGCTGAATGTCCAAGTCCTCCAAATTCTAATAATTTTTCAGATTTTTCTATTCCCTCTTCTTCATTATCTACAATATAATAAGTAAGCACAGGGCTTAATTTTTCTTTTGAAAATGGATATTCTCTTCCTATTCCTTCTTCATAAACTACTAATACTTTTGTATCTTCTGGTACTTCGAAACCTGCATCTTTTGCTATTCTATATGGTGATTGTCCAGGTACATGTGATTTTAATTTATATCCTATATCATCTCTATATTCAAACATGCTTTCTTGTAATTTTTGCTTTTCTTCTGGACTTACAAAATAACATCCTGCTTCTCTCATTAACCTTTCAAATTCTTGATAAATATCTCTATCAACTAAAACTGCTTGTTCTGATGCACATATCATTCCATTATCAAATGCCTTTGACATTACCAAATCATTTACTGATGTTTTTAATTTAGCTGTTTTATCAATATAACAAGGAACATTTCCAGGACCTACTCCTAATGCTGGTTTTCCACAAGAATATGCTGATTTAACCATTCCTGTTCCACCTGTCGCTAAAATTAAATTAACATCTGGATGATTCATAAGTGTTCTAGTAGCTAATATACTTGGTTCTTCAATCCATAAAATACAATCTTCTGGTGCTCCTGCTTTTACAGCTGCATCTCTTAAAATTTCAGCTGCACGTGAGCTACATTTTTGAGCTGATGGGTGAAAACCAAAAATAATTACATTTCTTGTTTTAGCAGAAATTATAGATTTAAACATTGTTGTAGAAGTTGGGTTTGTTACTGGTGTTACACCTGCTATTATTCCAACAGGTTCTGCAATTTCTACATATCCCTCTTCATCATTTTTACTAATTATCCCAACTGTTTTTTCATGTTTAATACTATGATATACATATTCTGTTGCAAACATGTTCTTTGTAATTTTATCTTCATAAATTCCTCTTCCAGTTTCTTCTACTGCCATTTTTGCAAGTTCCATATGATGTTCTAATCCTGCCATTGACATTGCTTTGGTAATATTATCTACTGTTTCTTGGTCAAGTTTTAAGTATTCTTCTGATGCTTTTTTAGCTCTTTTAACTAAATTGTCAATCATCTCTTTTACTTTAGTTTCTTCTTCCATAAAGATATTTCCTCCTTTTTCTTTTGCTTATTTTAACCAATTTTATCCTTATAATACTTTTTACCTAAAATTTTCCTACTAATATTATACTATAAGCACCTTACTTTTTCCTTCTAAATTATAGCATTTTAAAAAATAAAAATACACCCTAAAATTTAATTTTTAAAATTAATTTTAGGATGTATTTATTTTTACTTATATAAATAATTTTGTGGGTTTACATGTTCCCCATTTATCCTTATTTCAAAATGTAAGTGTGGTCCTGTTGAATTTCCTGTAGAACCAACTGCTGCAATTACGTCTCCTGCTTTTACTTGATTTCCTACTTTAACATACATTTTACTTGTATGTGCATACCAAGTTTCTACACCATTACCATGATCTACTTTTACTAAGTTACCATATGAACCATTATATTTAGCAAAAGTAACTGTACCATCAGCTACAACTTTTATTGGTGTACCTGTAGTTGCTGAAATATCTAATCCTGTATGTCTAGAACTTCTTATACTACTACTTACACCATATCTTGAAGTTATTTTTCCTGTAATTGGTGTTGTTGCAAGTTTTATACCATTTACATCAGGCATTGCATCTATTCTTTCTTGTTCTTCTTTTTCTTCTATCACTTCTGCAACTTTCGTTTGAATTTCAGCTTTTGCAACTTCTACATCTTGTGTATTTACTTCTTCTTCATTTTGAGTATATTTTTCTAAAATCGTTAAATTTAAATCTTCTCCACTATTATCTTCTTTAATTTGATTTACAACTTCCTCAGCCTCATCAATAGTGTCTACTTTTTCTATTTCTTCGTCATTAAGTGCTATTTCATAATATTTATAAGTAATAACTAAATTTTCTTCTAATTTGCTTGCAACCTCTTCCTCGTTTGTCTCTAAGTTCCTCTCTACAAATTTTAACTCATATTCAGGAGTCTCTATTAAATCTACAGTATCTACGTTTGCTTGTTCTTCTACACTTTGTTTAACTTGTTCAACAAAAGCATCTTTATCTTGTACATACCCAACTTCTTCCCCTGATATATTTACTTTATAGATTGGTTTGTATTTTATTAATATAATCGCGATAATAAAACCAAATCCTATAACAGCTATGTTAAAATACTTAAAAATTTCTTTAGTGTAGTATTTTAATTTTTTGTTTAAAATATATATTCACTCTCCTTTTTGTTTTAAGCTTTTTTAACGCGACCATGTTCTATTATACTATATATTCTTTCCAAAATCAAATTATGTATACATTTTTTAGCGCAATTTGTCAATTTTAGTAAAACTCTTCACTTTATTTTTTCTGTTTTTCCATATTTTTCTTCCATATTCTCGTTTTTTCTTCGTTTTTCTTTAATTTTCTTTCACTTGATTTTCAAAAAAGTTCTAAAATGTAGCAATGAGAAACCTTATCTCTTTATGCAGCTATAATCAATATTTGGAATTAATTATACATATCTAATTAGCTTTTATTCTTCACTTTATTATAGTATGTTAACTATAATTAATTTGTAAATCGTTAATAGCTTTACCTATAAGTTCTATATGGATTTTTTAGTTTCTGTAAATTTAAACCATAAAATGCTATTATGTGCCTATAAGAAAATAGGAGTGTGATAAAAATGGCTTTAGACTATGGCGTAATAGGTCAAAGAATAAAACAAGCAAGACTAGCAAAAAACTTAACACAAGAAGATTTAGCAGAGCAAATTGATATTTCTGTTGCTTTCTTAAGTAGAGTAGAAAGAGGAAATTCACATATCAATTTAAAAAGATTAAATCAATTATGTCGTTTATTAGACGTATCAGAAGGTTATATTTTAAATGGTGCTTCAAGCAATTCAGAAAACTACTTGACAAAAGAATTCTCAGAATTATTAAAGAGTTGTTCACCAGAAACACAAAGACTTATATATAATGTAGCAAAAGTAATTGCTGAAGATGACCCACATGAACCACTATAAAATTAAATAAAAAAATGATTAAAAAGCCAATATTTTTAATATTGGTTTTTTGTTGTTTTTGCAACAGTTTTATTTTCTAATAAACTGTATATTATTTGTAGAAATATATTAAAAACAATTGCTTATATTTTTCTAATATGGTATTATAATATATGGCAATTTGTTTATACTAATAAAATAATATAAGGAAATTTTAAGGAGGTAAAAAATGGAATTTGAACAATGGAAAAATTTTAAAAAAGGTGATTGGCAATCAGAAATAAATGTTAGAGATTTTATACAACACAATTACACACCTTATGAAGGAGATGACAGCTTCTTAGCTGGTCCAACTGAAAAAACTAAAAAACTTTGGAACGAAGTTTTAGACCTTTACAAAAAAGAACATGATGCAAAAGGTGGAGTATTAGATATAGATACAAAAACAATATCTACTATAACTGCTCATGATGCAGGTTATATTGATAAAGATTTAGAAGATATAGTAGGACTTCAAACAGATGCACCTTTAAAAAGAGCTATTATGCCATTTGGTGGAATAAGAATAGTTGAAAAAGCTTGCGCTGCTTATGATAGAAAAGTAGATGATGAAGTTGAAACTATATTCCATAAATATAGAAAAACTCATAATGATGGAGTATTTAGTGTATATACACCTGACATTAGAGCCGCAAGAAGCTCACACTTAATTACAGGTCTTCCTGATGGATATGGACGTGGAAGAATCATAGGAGATTACAGAAGAGTTGCTTTATATGGTGTAGATGTTTTAATCGCAGAAAAACAAGATGAATTAGATGTTTTAAATACAGATGAATTAACTGAAGAAATTATAAGAAGTAGAGAAGAAATTAGTGAACAAATTAAAGCATTAAATGAATTAAAAGAAATGGCTGCTAAATACGGATTTGATATTTCAAAACCAGCATCAAACGCTAAGGAAGCAGTTCAATGGTTATATTTCGGATATTTAGGAGCTATAAAATCACAAGATGGTGCCGCAATGAGTTTAGGTAGAACTTCTACATTCTTAGATATTTATTTTGAAAGAGATTTACAAAATGGTACTCTAACAGAAGAAGAAGCACAAGAAATCATGGACCACTTTGTTATGAAATTAAGATTAGTTCGTTTCTTAAGAACACCTGAATATAATGAATTATTCAGTGGAGACCCTGTATGGGTAACAGAAAGTATTGGTGGTATGGGAGTTGACGGAAGAACTTTAGTTACTAAAAACTCTTTCAGATTACTTCATACTCTTCAAAACTTAGGACCTGCACCTGAACCAAACATGACAGTTCTATGGTCTACAAGATTACCTGAAGGATTTAAGAGATTTACAACTAACTTATCTATTAAAACATCATCTATTCAATATGAAAACGATGATTTAATGAGAATTACTTTAGGCGATGATTATGGAATAGCTTGTTGTGTTTCTCCAATGAAAATAGGTAAACAAATGCAGTTCTTTGGTGCAAGAGCTAACCTTGCTAAAACTCTACTTTATGCAATTAATGGTGGTAGAGATGAAATGACAGGTAAACAAGTTACACCAAAATATCAACCAATTACTTCTGAATATTTAGACTATGATGAAGTTATGGAAAAATTCAATCAAATGATGGATTATGTTGCGAAAATTTATATAAAAGCTTTAAATGCTATTCATTATATGCATGATAAATATTGCTATGAAGCTGAAGAAATGGCTTTACATGATAGAGAAATTATTCGTACAATGGCTTGTGGTATTGCAGGTTTATCAGTTGTAGCAGACTCATTATCAGCTATAAAATATGCTAAAGTAAAAGTTATTCGTGATGAAACAGGACTTGCTGTTGATTACAAAGTTGAAGGAGATTTCCCTAAATTCGGAAATGATGATGATAGAGTTGATCAAATAGCAGTAGACATTACTAAAAACTTTATGAACAAATTAAGAAAACATCAAACTTATAGACATTCAAAACATACATTATCTATTTTAACAATTACTTCAAACGTAGTATATGGAAAAGCTACAGGAAATACACCTGATGGAAGAAGAGCAGGAGAACCATTTGGACCTGGTGCTAACCCACTTCATGGAAGAGATACAAATGGAGCATTAGCAGTTATGAATTCTATTGCAAAACTTCCATTTGATAGTGCAGAAGATGGTATTTCTTACACATTCTCAATCACACCTGGAACATTAGGTAAGACAGACGAAGAAAAAATAGATAACTTAGTTAATATGCTTGATGGTTACTTTACACAAACAGGTCATCATATTAATGTTAATGTTTTTGACAGAAGCCTACTTGAAGATGCTATGGAACACCCAGAAAATTACCCACAACTTACAATTCGTGTTTCTGGATATGCTGTTCACTTCACAAAACTAACAAGAGAACAACAATTAGATGTAATCCATAGAACAATTCATGAGAGAATATAATTAGAACTAAAAAATAAAATTAAAGGGGAATTTATTTCCCCTTTAATACTGTAAGGAGCAATTATGAAAGAAGAAGAAAAAGATTTAAGATATTACGCAAAAGTTCACTCAATTGAATCACTTGGAACAGTTGATGGTCCAGGTATTCGCTTTGTATTATTTTTACAAGGATGTCACTTAGAATGCAAATATTGTCATAACAGAGACACTTGGGATATCAACTCTGGTAGCTATCAATCACTTGATGAAATCTTCGATAAGATTATGAGATATAAAAATTATATCTATCCAAGAGGTGGTGTTACTATCAGTGGTGGCGAACCATTACTTCAACACAAGTTTATTTATGAACTATTTACTAAGCTAAAAAAGGAAAATATTCATACTTGCATTGATACATCAGGTATGGTTTCTCTAACTGATGATATTAAAAAATTAATAGATATAACTGATTTATTTTTATTAGACATCAAACATATTGATGATGAAAAATGTAAAGACCTAGTTGGAAGATCAAACAAGTTAGAACTTAACTTTGCAAGATATTTAAGTGATAATAACATTCCTATGTGGATTAGACAAGTATTAGTTCCAGGATATACAGATGACGAACAAGATTTATTGAAATTAAAAGAATTTATCAATTCTCTTAAAACTGTAGAAAGGGTAGAAATTTTACCATATCATAGTGTTGGAGAATTTAAATGGAAAAATCTTGGTTTAACTTATCCTTTAGAAGGTGTTAGACAAGCAGACAATGATGACATAAAAAGAGCAAAAGAAATTTTAGGAATTAATTAACAGATGTTTTATGGGACTGGGTCAAAAAACATCAGAAGTATTTTATGAAAATTATTAATAAATATTGACTTTTATGTTTAAAGATATTATAATTAATTTGTAAGATAAATATTAAATGTTTTAAAAACATATAATATAAAAAGAGTAAGGCTTAAGCCTTACTCATTAGATGAAGTATCAGAATTGTTGTTGATATTAGTTTTCGCAGGGCTAATATCAACTTTTTCTTTGCTTACATAGAATTGATATCCTACAACCCCAATTATGCCTACTAATACTGCTATGCAAAGTATAACAAAACCGATACCTAGGTATTTCTCCATAGGATTTCCTCCTTCTTTCGTATATTTGCCCCTAACATATTATGTAATAGTCAGGTGCATAAACTAATATTTAGTTGGATACAAAATACTAATTTATGCACCCAACTTGAAGGAGTCACTTCATCGATCTCTAATATATCAAATTTTAATCATAGTGTCAATATTTATATAAATTTTTACAAATAAATTAATATTTTCTTATAAAATGGCTCTATATTATTTACGATTTTGTATAAATAATATAGAGCTATACTTTTTATTTCTTTACTCTTAATGCTCTTAATGAATTTATTATCGCAAGTACTGAAACACCTACATCTGCAAATACTGCTTCCCACATAGTACCTATTCCAAATGCTGTTAATATTAAAACTAGGACTTTAACTGCTATTGCAAAAACTATATTTTGTTTTACAATACTCATTGTCTTTTTAGAAATCTTGATTGCAGTACCTATTTTTGATGGTTCATCTGTCATAATAACTACATCTGCTGCTTCTATTGCTGCATCTGAACCTAGACCTCCCATTGCAATTCCTATATCTGAAATAGCTAAAACTGGCGCATCATTTATACCATCTCCTACAAATACTAACTTTCCTTTTTCAGATTTATCTTTCATTAATTCTTCTACTTTCTCAACTTTTCCATCTGGTAATAATTCAGCATATACTTTATCTAAGCCTAATTCATTCGCAACTTTTTCTCCTACTTCTTTTTTATCTCCTGTGAGCATTACGGTTTCTTTTATATTATTTTTCTTTAATGTTTTTATAGCTTTAAAAGAGTCTTCTTTTATTTTATCTGCAATTAAAATATATCCTGCATATTTGTTATCAATTGCGACATAAAGAATTGTTCCTATTTCATTACAAGGAGTATAAGAGATATTCTTTTCTTTCATTAACTTATCATTTCCAACTAAAACTTCTCTTCCTTCTACATTTGAAAATACTCCTCTTCCTGCTATTTCCTCTGTATTTAAAATACTACTTTGATTTATTTCCTTATTATATGCTTTTTTTAATGATATTGAAATTGGGTGATTTGAATTACTTTCTGCATATGTTGCATATTTTAGTAGTTCTTCTTTAGCTATTCCATTTGCTTCAACTTTTTGTACTTCAAATACACCTTCTGTTAATGTACCTGTTTTATCAAAAACAACTATCTCTGTATTTGATAAAGCCTCTAAGTAATTACTTCCTTTAACCAATATTCCTGTTTTAGAAGCTCCACCAATTCCGCCAAAGAATCCTAGTGGTATTGATATTACTAAAGCACAAGGACAAGATACAACTAAGAATGTTAAAGCACGATAAAGCCATTCTGTAAATTCTCCTAAATTCAATACAAATGGTGGGATAATCGCAAGAAGTACCGCTATTATAACTACGATTGGTGTATAATATTTTGCAAATTTAGTTATAAAGTTTTCTGATTTAGATTTTTTACTACTTGCATTTTCTACTAAGTCCAATATTTTACTTACAGTAGATTCTCCAAATTCTTTTTCAACTTTTATAGTAAGTAATCCATTTTCGTTAATGCAACCACTTAATACTTCATCATCAACAGTTACTTCTTTAGGAACTGATTCTCCTGTTAATGCAGATGTATCTACCAAAGAACTACCTTCTATTATAATCCCATCTAAAGGTATCTTTTCACCTGGTTTTACAACTATGTTTTCCCCAATTTTTACATCCTCTGGGGATACTTTTTCTATATTTCCATTACGTCTTACAAATGCTATATCTGGTCTTATATCCATAAGACTTGTAATTGATTTTCTCGATTTATCAACTGCATAGTCTTGGAACAATTCTCCTACTTGGTAAAATAACATAACAGCAACAGCTTCTGGGAATTCTCCAATAACAAAAGCTCCTATTGTTGCCACTGCCATTAAGAAATGTTCATCAAATACCTTTCCTCTAAATATATTTCTAATAGCCTTCCATACGATTTCTAACCCAACTATTAAATAAGCAATTATATAAAGTCCTTTATTTATTAATTCATTCTCAAAAGGAACAGTCATTGCTACTAAGAAAAAAATAAATGAAATTATTATTTGTATTAAACTCTTCTTCATAATATCCTCCTATTTATGTTCTATATGTTCAATTCCTAATTCAAATAGGCCTTTTACATGGTCATCATCAATTGTATAATATACTTCTTTTCCCTGTCTTCTACATTTTACGATACTCATTCTTCTTAATGTTCCAAGTTGATGTGATATTGAGGATTTACTCATCCCTAATACATTTGCAATATCACATACGCACATTTCATTTTGGTCTAACGCAAATAATATTTTTGCTCTTGTTGTATCACCTAAAATTTTAAAAAACTCTGCTAATTTATTAAACAAATCGTCTTCTGGCATTTTACTTAATGTATCTTTTACTATATCTTCATGGATTATATTACAATCACATATAAACTCATTTTTTGACATTTCTCTTTTCTCCTTTCTAATCAATTATATGTATAATAATTGAATATATATTCAACTGTTACCTATATTATAGTTGAGTGTTCACTCAATTGTCAATAGTTTTTATAAAAATTTACACAAAAAAATACATCTCTTTCGAGATGCATTTTCTTTTTACATACCTAATAATTTTAATTCCACATTTTCCATCTTATATTTACCATCAATAAGTTTAAATTCTACTAAAGTATTTTCAAGTGTCTCCTCATTTTGTCTCAAATCAGTTGTAAAATATAATTTTATTTGAGGTATCTCTACTTGATTTGTTACAATTTCCTTGAAACTTTCTGCCATATGTCTTTCATCTTCACAAACAAGTATTAGTTGTGGCATACCTGAAAATCCGGAATCACCTGGAACAAAATTCTCATAAAAATCTTTATATAATCTCATCTTTTCAACTAATTTTTTCTCCCAATCCATTTCTCTTCTAATAACTTCAAATACAAATTGAATAGATTTTTTATTTTTAGTAAGTTTTACACTACCACCTGTTGCTTTAAATACTTTACCAGTAACTTTTGCTGTTATTGTTGGTTTTACAGTATAGCTATCAAATGCCTTTACTTTTCTTAGATAAGCAATTAGAACTTGGTTACCTGCTAGTCTTTTCTTAATCATAGCTACTGGTTTTGTGTTATCAGATGGTTGCCATTTACATTCTTTTTCTTGAGAAGTTAATAAGTATTTACCCATTTTTTCCATACAATAAATACGATAAATTCCTTTACCTTCTTCAGAATTAAAGTAATATCTAGTTAAAATTTTTGATTTTACTAGTTGCTCTAATTTATTATTTAATTTGTCTTGTGACTTTATTTCAATTCCTTTAATCTCTAACATTTGATAGATTTGTCTTGATGTTATAAATTCAAATTCATTTACTAAATCTAAAATAGCAAAATGAATATCATTAATATGTCCAATATTTATTTTATGTACAATTTGATTCATTGAAACATATCCATCTTTACCATCAAATGTTTTTATTTCTCCTTCTCTTATTGCAAATGGTGATACCTTAGTTTTAATTTCTTCATCTTCAACCATCTTTATTCCTCCTCCTGTTTTATACAATAAGCAATTTTACTTTTTTTCTATCATAATCTATTTTCTTAATATAAACATCAACATCTTGTCCATATTCTAGCCCATCTTCATATTCTGCCATTCCAACTAAATTAGGGGTAAGTTCTATAAAAATACCATTTTTATTTTTCTCTGTTTCCCTTACTTTTCCTTTAACTCTACTTCCTGTTTTAAATTTTGAGGCATTTTCTTCCCATGACCCTAAAGTTTCTTTATATGATAAAATTACTTTTCCTTGTTCTCTATTTATAGATTTTACCACAACTTCAAGCTTTTGTCCAATTTTCAATCTTTCATAAGGTGACTTTATCCTTGCAACAGATAAATCTTCAATATGTGCTAACCCTACAATTCCTCCGCCAATTTCAATAAAAGCTCCATATGGTTTTATATTTTTTACTATTCCATCTACTTTTTGTCCTACTTCTAAATCATTTTTAACCCAATTGATTGCTTCTTTTTGAACTTGTTTTCTAGATAATACTATTCCATCTTCTTCTACATCTTTTATCTTAAATTGTACGAATTTATGTACTTTTCCAACACATAAATTTGTTTTAGGCAAACCATTCTCTTCTGTTTTTATAGCTTCTACCTCTTCACGTGGTATTTTTCCTACTAAGCCATTTTCAAAATCTATATATAAATTATAATTATCATCACAATTTCTTACTAAACCTTGTAACGTCTTGTTACTTTCCATATATGTTTTCAAATTAGATTTATCTACTTTTGTAATTTCATTATTCCAACCTTCTGGTTCAAACTTTAATGTATTCATATTCATTTGTTGATTCTCCTTTTATCTTATGTTTGTTTTATTATATATATAATATCTTTATTTTTCAACATTTTGATTTAAAATTTTATTTACTTCTGTTTTACTCAAATATCTCCATTTTCCTAGTTTTAAATCCTTTACTCCTATCCCTGCAATCTTACTTCTATGTAATGCTAAAACTTTATGTCCAATAGCTTCACACATCTTTCTTACTTGTCTATTCTTTCCTTCATGAATTGTTATTTCTAATCTTGACTGATTTTTCTCTTCATCAGTTTTCAAAATTTTCACCTTAGCTTCTTTAGTTATATATTCCTCAATCTTAACACCTTTTCTTAGCCTTTCTACTTCTTCATTTGTTACAATTCCTTTTATTGTAACTGTATAAGTTTTTTCAATCTCATGTTTTGGATGTGTTACTTGATATACAAAATCTCCATCATTTGTTAAAATTAGTGCACCTGAAGTATACATATCAAGCCTTCCTACTGGGACTATTCTTTCTTTTACTTTAACCAAGTCCATAACAGAATCTCTTCCAAACTGATCTTTTGCTGTCGTTACATATCCTATTGGTTTATTTAGAAGAATGTAAACATTTTCATCTTCTAGCTTTACTTCTTTCCCATTATATAAGACTTTATCAACACTTGGATTTATTTTTGTTCCAAGTTCTGTAATTACTTTTCCATTTACACTAATCTTACCATTTATGATTAACTCTTCTGCTTTTCTTCTTGAAGCTATCCCACAGTTTGCTAAATATTTTTGTAATCTTACTTCTTCCATTTATACTTTAATTATCCTTTCTTAATTGCTCTAGAATCTCTTTAAAATAATCTGGTAGCTCTGCTTCTATTGTCATTTCTTTTCCTGTTGTTGGATGCTTAAACTTTAATCTCTTTGCATGAAGACACTGTCCAACTACTCCCCATTTATTTTTTCCATTAGAATACGTAGTGTCACCAATTACAGGATAACCAATATGAGATAAATGTACTCTTATTTGATGTGTCCTTCCTGTTTCTATTTTTACTTCTAATAGAGTACAATTATCTTTTGGAAATCTTTCTAATACTTTAAAGTTTGTTATTGCAACTTTTCCGTCTTTTTCTACTGCCATCTTTTTTCTATCATTTTTATTTCTTCCTATTGGCATATTAATTGTAGCTTCTTTTTCTTTAACTATTCCTCTAACTAATGCTATATATGTTTTTTCTACTTCGTGATTTTTTATTTGTTCACTTAAATTAATATGAGCTTTATCATTTTTAGCAACAACAATTACTCCTGATGTATCTTTGTCTAATCTATGAACAATCCCTGGTCTAATTTCTCCACCAATTCCTGATAAAGAATCCTTACATATTGTCATTAAAGCATTTACTAAAGTTCCATCTGGATTTCCATTTCCAGGATGAACTACCATTCCTTTTGGCTTATTTACAACTATTATATCGCTATCTTCATAAAGTATCTCAACTGGTATATCTTGTGCTTTTAACTCTATTTCTTTAGGCTCTTCTTCCTCTAATGTCACACTATCATTTTCTTGCACTTTATAAGACGCTTTTACCTTTTTATCATTTACTAATATTTTCTCTTCTTTTATTAGTCTTTGTACTGCTACTCTTGACAAATCTTCATCTTTTTTTGCTAAATAGCTATCAATTCTATTTCCTTCATATTCTTTTTCTACTATAAATGTTCTCAAAATTATTTGCCTCTTTCTAAAATTAATTTTCTACATTTTGTAATCTTTCATAAACAACAAAATATTCATCACTATATAGTTCTTTGTATTTTGGATCTTTTGTTTTAGTTATTATCATATTCATTTTAGAATTCTTATAAGCAATTACATGTGTAATATTATATTTCTCAAAAGTATCCTCATAAAATGTTCCTATATTGGAAGTATTTATGAAATCCATAAATATATCATCTTTTTTGCCATTAAATTCTGGTGAATATAAATCCGCTCTAGAATCTATAAATACAGGAATTCCTCTAAACAACATGTAACTTCCATAATTATATTCATTATAGAATCTAGCTTTTCCTAAATCTATATTTTCTATTATATAATCACATGCTTGTACAGGATATGTTGTTTCATCTATATAGTTATCATCAAATTTGTCTTTTGCCATATAATAACTAAATCCTAGCATTATTAATGAAATTACTACTATTCCAACAACCTTTGTTAATTTTTTAACAGCTTCTTCTATACTTTCTTTTGTATATATTTTGGTTAGCTCTACTAACATTCTGTTCAATATTACTGAGCAAATTAAAGCAAACATCGTAACTTGTCTTCTTGTTGCAATCATCAAATAGCATAACCCACATAGCATAAACAAATCACATAATCTTACCTTTATTTTAGTGAATATCATAAGAGCTAAGAATAATATAAGTGTACAAATTATTTCTGTTTCATCTACAAGTGTCATTGGTAAATGTTCATTAATATTTTGTGTAGTATTGCCTGCCATTGTTTTAAATAAATAAGTATATGGAGTATTTCCTAATGGTGTTAATAACCCTGTAAATAAGCAAATAATAAATATTAAAATTAGCCATTTTGTTGCAGTTCTTTTAGTTAGTTTTAGTTTATATGGATTTTGTAATTCTTTTGTTCTTTTTACTTTTACTTTATCTATCTTTTCTAGTAATACTTTTAATTCTTCCTTTAATTTCTCTACTTTCTCACTATTTTCAGGTTTCTTAGATAATAACTTGATTTTTAATTTTAATCTTCTTACCTCTGATTTTCTATATATAATATTCTCAGATATACATGCAACTACATACTCTGCTATATATGGTAAATAAAGTACAAAATAAAATGGAAATACTGCTACATGTAAATTTGCAATTAAGATTGGTATTATAATTAATCCCGCTGCATATCTTTTCTTCTTTGTTTCTAGGAATTTTTCTATAAAGTATATTGTCCATACAAATAATATAAATGTTACTAATTGTGCTCTAGCTGCAATATATCCTCTTATTAAATACATTACTCCTATTGTAATTAAAAATGAGAATAATTGATTTTTACATAGCTTTTTATTTACCGTGTATACTGACAAACCTAATATTACTGATAATATACATGTTGTAACATATATTCCTGTCATTCCAAATGCACTATAAATAAAATAAGTTAATAAATCATATAACCAATGTGGATATGTATATGGTAAATTTTCATGCCAAGAAAATGGGTCTTGCATATCTATCCCATCAGTTACTATATGTTCTCCTATTTTTATCGTATAATATGTGTCATTTTGTAAAGTTACTGGTGTTAGAGCTAAACAAAAAATAGCAATTAATACTACTGCCATTATTGTAAATTTAGTACTTGATTTTATTCTCGTCTTTTTGTTTTTTTCTTCTTTGTTTTTTATAAGCTGCTTTTCCATAAAAAGTCTCCTTTAAATAAAAATTCTGATTTCTATTATAACACAAAAAAGTTTCAAAAGACTAGCTTTTTGAAACTTTTTTACTATTATTATAATTTTATATTAAACAGCCTCTTGATTTTCTGTTTCTACTTCTTTTTCATCATCTTTTTCTTCTATGACTTCTAGACTTCCAATAGATACTTCATAAGCAACCCTTGTTTCTACTGTTCCATCTTCATGTTTTTTCTCATAATTTCTTGATTGAACTCTTCCTACCACTTTTACTTCTGTTCCAACTTCTAAGTTTTGACAGAATCTAGCATTTCTTCCCCATGCTATACATGGAATATAATCAGATTTATTATATGCTCTATTTACTGCAAGTAATAGGTCTGATATTTCACGTCCAAATGGTGTTTGTCTATATATTGGCTTTTTGCAGATGTAACCAACTAATACTACTTCGTTTGTTACCGTATCTTTTCTCACCATTTCATTTTCTTCTTCTTCTTCACTTTCTTCTACTTCTACTATGTCTTTTGCAAAAACTGTTAGAATTAATCTGTTCTTTTCATTTTCGTAGCTATTATAAGATCTAAATTGACCTTTTATTAATAGTTTTTTACCTTCAGTTAATGTATCTTCTTTAATTAGTCTTTCTGAAACTGTTATTGGAATTATGTCACTGTTTCCACTTAAACGTGGTATTTCTAGATTAAACACATAAAAACTTTCACCATAAATTTCATGACTAAATTTTTTTTCTCCTGTAACTTTTCCAACTAATGTTAAATAGTTGTTTTCTAAATAATTTGTATTCAATTTCTTTTCCTCCTATTTTCATAATTTATCAATTGTATATTTTTCCTTACGCGCTTAACTTACATTTTCTATTATACACCATTTTTTTGGTTTTGTCTACATAAAAAGTTAATTTTCTTCAAAAAAGTTAGATTTTTCCTATGTTTGCTCCATTATGGGTCTGGATTCTATCAAAAAAATAATATAGATTATTAAAACTTCATATATTTTTAGTTTATTTTCTTCATCTATTTTTATCATTTTTTCTCCTATCTCAATATTTTTTCCTTTTATATTTTTTAAGTTTTTTTGTAAATATATTAATATACTACTCTCTGTTATACTAGATATTGTCACTGTCGCTTTCTGATTCAATCCATATGTTATGACACGAGCTTTTGCTTGCTTTATGAATTTTGGTATTTCGATATTTATATCTGTATTTATAACTATATATTTTGCATGTAAGCAAAGATTTTCTATTAATAATTTTTCTTCTTTAAACTCATCTAAAGAAGAATCTACAATTATTGTTTCAAATCTTATATTTTTTATATTACTAATACTTTTTTTACAAATATGAATTAAATTGATATTATTCTTTGAATTTTTCTTTAATATCTCTTTAATATTCTCAAAACTTTTATGTTCTGAAACCATTCCAATAAAAGTCATCTTCTAACCCCTTATTTCCTTTATTATTTTTATAGTTCCCTATTTTTCCCAACTTATACTATTTACCTTCAATTTGAGTACCATTTATATCTATTTTATAATTATCATGATATATCAAATCTGATACTTTTACTATTTCAAAACCTTTTTCTTTTATATTTTTTATTAACATTTCTAATGAATCTGCTGTATGTTTCGTTCCATTATGACTAAGTATAATATCTCCTTCTTTTAATTTACCTTCTATTCTATTCCACATTTCTTCCCCTGTTATTCCTGTATAATCTAAAGTATCCAAATTCCATTGAATTGGTATATATCCATTTTCCTTTGCTGCTTTTATCACTGTATTATTATATTCTCCATATGGTGCTCTATAGAGTTTATTTTCTACACCTGTTATCTTCTTAATCTTTTCATTTGCTGATACAATTTCTTTTACATTATCATTATAACTTAAATTATTTACATGTTTATGTGTATCACTATGGTTTGCGATTTCATGTCCTGCCTTATATATTTTTTCTACAGCTTCTGGATATTTATCTATCCATTCTCCAACCATAAAAAAGGTTATTTTTACATTTTCATTTTCCAATGTTTCTAATATGTTATCAATATCATCTGCATTCCAAGCACAATTCATAGTAAATGCAACCTTTTTTTCTTCAGTCTTAACATTATATATTGGCAGCAACCTCTCTCCAGTAGCTGATGTCTCTACTGTTTCATCATTTTTATTTAATGTACTTGCAACAAAGAACAATAAAACAACTGTAAGTACTGATATAAAATATGTTACTATTTTCTGTTTGTTAAATACTAAAAACATAAAAAACCTCCAAGTTCAAGCTACTTTAATTGTATGCTTGTTCTTGGAGAAAAATACTTACTTTATTTAAAAATCTCTGTTAACGCTTTCTTATACATCTCTTTAGTTAATTCTTTTCCATGTTCTACTACTTTCGAAAATATACTTGCTGCAACACCTGAGTTTATTTCTAACACATATAATTCATTATTCTTAGTATTAATAATATCAATAGTTGCAAAAGTCATATCTAATGCTTTTCCACTTCTAATTGCTAAATGTTCTATTTCTTTATAAAGTTTATTTTCTTTGTCTATTACTTTAGCAGTAGCACCACCATATAAATTATGCTTCCAAGAAAGTTCTATCTTTTCGCCTTTCTTTGGAATATAGTCCATGTCTATTTTACTTAAGTTACTTTTTACTACATCATTATTTGGAAGGTTTAATTTTTCAACTAATGTTTTTACATCATCTTTACCATTTCCTATAACTAAAGGTTTTTCTTTTTCATAAATTAATAGGATTTTACCATTTAAATAGAATGCTCTATATTCCTTTTCTATATCATAAAAAGGACATATACTAATAGACGTATTTCTATTTAATAATAAATTCACCGCTTCTTTTGTCTCTTCTAATGTATTACAAAGAAAAACTCCTTTTCCTTCATACCCATAATTAGGTTTAACAACTATTTTCTTATCTCTGTCAAATTCTTTATAAACAATGTCCCAAATTTCATCTTCTTTCACATACTCTTTTCTTTCCTCAGGGTTAAAAACCATAGTATGCTTTATTACCGGTATATTTTGTGACTTTAACACCTCGAATGTTCCATACTTATCACATGCGATTTTACTTGATGCTGTTTTATTTATATCGAATTTTCCTGTTATATATCTTACTTTATCATCTTTAGATAATTTAAAAATCCAACCATAAGATAAGTTCTCTATTTTTATATTCATTTCTTGGCATAGTTCTTGTAACATTTCAATACTTTCTTTTTTCAATGAATTACTCCCTTTTTATTATTATACATACTGTATAATAATATATTCATTTGAGTTTTTTGTCAAACTAATTTGTCTCTAAATATTCTCTATATTCTTCCAAGCACATACCCAATTCTTCCATTTTATAGCTATGTTCTTTTCCTACATATCTCCAGTGCCAAGGTTCATATGCTACTCCTGTTATATTAGCTTTTTCTTCTGGATATCTCATTACAAATCCATAGTCTTTTGCATTTTCTTTTAACCATTCATATGCTTTAGTATTTTCAAAATCATTATTCACATTATTAAAATCTACCGCTAGACCTAAATTATGCTCACTTTCTCCTGGTTTATTTATATATTCTGATGTCAACATTTCAGCCTCTTCCATTGTACCGCCTCTATTTAGATAATCATTAATTTTATTATCATACAATGTTTTTTGATATTCTATACTTCTATATGCAGATTGAACCCAAATATTACTTATACCAGAACTTTTCATGTCTTGTATCATTTGTGTTAATTCTCCAATTGCTCTTTTATCAAATTGTTTTGTGGAATCTATATTTTCAAGTTCTATCGTAAAATCTTTAGGTAATGGATTTTCTTTATTTACTAATACTAACCTCCAGTCATTTATTTCTTTTCTAGTTGGTAATATAACTTCTATTACATTTTGCTCTTCAATATCTTCACTATTACTAGATGTTTCTTCTATAACATTGCTATCACTTCTAAGTTTTATTAGTAAAAATCCTACTAAAATAATACTTATACACAAAATAAGTATAAGTATTATTTTAAGATTATTTCTACTCTGTTCTTTATGTTTTCCCTTTTTATTTTCAAAAATATTTCTCATTTTATTTTTGTTCCTTCATTTTATGCAAAATTATTGGGATCATTCTTTAAATTTTCTATAGTATCTATTGGATTAAACATTGCTCCACCAATTATTTCACCTGTTGTGCAATCCACAAAATATGAATATGAATCTATTTTATTTTCTTCTTCTACATATTTTATATTTACTACCCAAACTCTTCTTACTCTATCTTCTGATACATAATACCCATCTTCTAATGATATTTTTCCATTTTCGTAATCTTCTTTTCTAGTTTCTCTTAAATAGCTTTCCGGATTCATTTTCTGAATAGATTGTTCTGCTGTTACACTTTCTATTGTTCTATTTGGTTCTATTTCTTTATCTTTATTTTTTGCAATTTCAATCGCCTCTTCTTTTGTTTTTACAACTTCATTATTTTCAAAATCTCCTCTTTCTATATTTAATTGATAGATTCCATTTATTGTAGGAACCCAACCAATAAATACCTTTTCATAAGGATTTATCTCATCTCCATACTTTTTATAAAACTCTGCATACCAGATATATGATGCCTCATCTGTTTCCATATTTCTTGTTAATTTTACTAATTCATAATCTCCTTCAATATCATCAGTCTTATACTTTTCAAATAGCTCATTTGCTGTTTCTTTGGCTTCTTCTCTTGTTATTCCATAATTATATGGTATTTTATAATTCCAAGTAGGAACTTGAACACTTTTTAATTTTCCTGTTTCTCCATCTATTGTAATTGTAGCTTTTTTAGATGCCATGCTCCATTCATTCTTATCTGATAAGAATTCTTTACTTAAGTTTTGATTTAAAACTTCTTCATCCTCTAACCCTACTTGTTTTAAATATTTATTTCCTAATTCATTTGCTTCTTCTGCTGATATGCATTTTTCCTTTTCTTCATCAGATACTTCTTGGTTTATTGTGTACTTTTTAGGTTCATTCCAAATATTTTGATAAGCTACTGTTCCACAATATCCTACTCCAACAGTTAAGCTTAATGCTAATACAAATGTAGCTGCTATCTTCAAAGGACTTTTCTTTGGTTTCTTAAATCTTATACTGTAAAACTCATCTTTTTCTTTAGATTCTAATACTTCTATTTTTTTATTATAAATATCTTTTAAATATTCTTTATTAGACTTCATAAGAAAATCCCTCCTTTTCCAAAGCTTCCTTTAATTTTCTCTTTGCTCTATTTAGCATTACTTTAACTTGTCCTACATTTTTGTCCATAATCTTTGCAACTTCTTTATATTTAAATCCTTCTAAAGAAGAAAGACATATCACTGCTTGGTAATCAGGTTTTAGTTTATTGATGACCCTTCTTATATTTTGTGAGGCTTCATTTTTATAAACAATTTCTTCTAAATCGTTATCTTCTATATATAGATTATTATAATCTAGTCCGGAAATTGCTCTTTTTTCTCTCTTTAAATAATTTATTGCTCTACATTTAGCTATCATATATAAATATGTTTTAAATGAATACTTAAAATCATATTGGTCTTTATGTAGAAGTATATATACAAATACATCTTGTGATATATCTTCTGCAATATCAGTGTTCTTAGTATATCTTGAAATAAAATATATTATATGTTCTTTGTGTCTTTTTACTAATTCTTCAAAAGCACTATTATCCCCCGATAGATACTTTTGGTATAATTCTTTGTCGCTTATTTCCATGTGCTCCTCCTTTTATTTCTTTATACATTAGTTATACAAACTTTCTTAAGAAAATGTTACACTAATATGGAAAAAAACATTTTTATAAAATTACATAAATATTATAACATAAAATAAAGTCTAGACAAAATCTAGACTTTAAAACACTTATTTTATTTCTGTTCCGTCCCATTCTTCACTTGCAAATCTTATATAATTATATTTATTAGCTTCTAATTTTGGTAACCAATATATTATAAACTCTTCTTCTTCTCTTTCATAAAATCCTAATACTTCTAGCTTTTCTTCCATCTCATTTCCTCATATAATTATATTATAATATATAAATTACTTTTTCTATTAAAAAATTGCTTTATTATATTTGATTTCATTTTAGTTTACTTTCTTGTATATATATTGGATATTCTGTTCGATTGTACATAATATAAGAAAATATTAAAAATGTTATTGATAAAACTCCTATTACTATTCCTACAATTGCCAATGTTTTTTGACCTGACTTAAATGATAATATTCCTAATATAATTGCTAATATTGAACAGATTATAGGGATATATATTATACTAGACAATATTTCTAAAAAAAATCCCATTATTGTATACTCTATTGATACTAATCCTAAAATCAATGAAACTATTGCTAATACTTTTCCTTTTTTATTTGTTTCTTTGTTTACTTTTTTCATTACCCTATCCCCTTTTATATTATTTAAAATCCGTTTCAATTTTTTTAATAACAATTTTAACTTTTCTATTAGTTTTGTTATTATATTTTTTTCCTTTTCTACTACTAATTCTTTATTATCTTCTTTATTTACCTTATATTCTTTATTTCTATTAAACAAATTCTCTTGTCTAAAACTCTTATCTTCTAACTCATTGTCTTTTTCTTTTAATTCTTTTAGTTTATTATTTATTTCTACTATTTCATCATGATTTTTTTGGAATTTATCTTTTAATTCAAGTAATTCGTCATTGGTTACTTGTTCTTTCTTCTTTACTTCTTCTAATTCTTTGCACAATTCTTTATATTCTCTTGCTTTTAAATCTAATTTCATAGTTAGTAATACTATTTTATTTTGAGTTTGTGTCATTATCTTTCATCACCACTTTCTCTTGTTTTCTCTTCTTCTCTTTTATATAGAACATACTGTGGATTCTCTGTTGCATCCCAAAATCTGTAGTCAGATGGTACATCTAGTTTTTCAATAGCTCTTTCAAATCTATCAACTTGTCTTTTAAGTCTATTATATCCTTTCCCCACATTTACCTGCTTTATTGGATTATCTGGATTTTGGCTATCATATTCTTCTATAAAAGCTTGTATTCCTCTTTGGAATGCTTTAAATATAAGTTCTCTTTCTTCCTCCTCTTTACTATCTTCAGGCACATCATATCTTCCTGTGTTATCATCTGGCTCATATTTTATTTCTGAAGACCTTTCATGATGTTTATATTTTCTATTTAATTCAAAATCGTTTATTACTCCATATCCATATTTTCTATTAACATACATAGCTCCTTTTGCGATAATATTTCCTTTTGAATTTCTAATAACTAGGTTTTGTACGTCAGGAGAAGTAATTGTTGCTTCTGCAATATCTGCTCCATATCCTGAATTATTTATACTTGCACAGCAACTACAATATATACCAATTATTCCATTTACTGCATCTCTTTTATTTAACCATTCATAATAGAATTGTTTATCATATAATTCGTCTATTATCTTTCTTCCATCTTGTAATTCTTCTGCTGTTTGTCTTTTTATTCTTTCTATACTCTCTATTATAGATTCTTCCTTTAATGGTTTTCCTAAAATATGTTCTGGTGTTCCTTCTTTTATTGCTCTATTTCTTAATTCACTTGCATAATCAAAATCTACCTGTCTTATTCCCTTTCTTGCATATAATTTTGCTATATCCTTATTTTCATCAGTTACTCTAACATATTTATTATTAAGATAAAACTTTTCTAAGCATTCTCTCCATGACACTAATATAGGCTTTCCTGTTTCATTTACAGATTCTCTATAACTTTTTACAGCATTAAAATCTTGCATTACCTTTGAAATCAAGCCTTTATATTTTTTATTTAATTCAATTAATGTTTCTAAATTTTCAAAATTTCCACCTTTTCCTTTAATTGACAAAAATTTTAAGAACTCTTGATTAGGTTCAACTCTAAGTGGCATCATTCCAACTAAATTCTTAAATTGACCTAATTCTATAGCACCTGTTTTCAAAAATTGTATAAGAAGAGAAGTAGCTTTTTGTCCCATTATTACTTCGGTTTCTTTTCCTTTTTCATCTAACATTTTTTCTTTTGAAAAACAACCTAATGCAGTTGCAAACTTAAAAAAGTTTATTTTTTCATCATCAGAAAAATCTAGTAATCTATCATTTATGTCTGGGATTTCACTTCTTAAAAATCTAAACTCTCCATTTTCTATTAGTCTTCTTGCTAAATCATTTTTAATTAATTGTTCTACATAAACATATGGCATCCTAAATTTACTTTTGCTCAATTTTTCTGCAAAATCCATAAGTTCATTTGTTTGCCCACTAAACGCATATGCTTTTGCATTTTTCAAAACTTCATTATAATCAAGATCATCTAAAGTTCCCATCATTTTATCAAATGTATCTACTCTTCTATAATCCTTATTCTGAATTTCATCTTTTGAAAAAATTATACTTCCATCAATATCATTTACATATAAAAATCTAAAGTCTAGTCCACTAAATGCTTTTCTTCCTATTTTGTTTACTCCTGTAGGTAATTTTATCCTTTCTAGCGATACACATCCATCAAAAGCATTATCTGCAATTTCTATTTCTCCTTCTGGTAGTTCATATTCTTTAATTGGCTCTCTTGATAAATCAAAAGCTTCATCTAAAAAGCTACACCCTTTTGAGAAATCTCCTCCAAAATTGCTATAAATATCTCTTACATCTGTACCATTTAAAAATCCTCGTATTGTACTATGTTCCCAAAATGATTTTGAAAGATTTAAATTATTCCCATGTTGTAAAAATGGTATACTAGATACAATTCCCTTACTCGCTTTTAACTTAAAACAATCCTCTTTACCACTACCATTTGGATTTATACTTTTTGGTAAACTATCCCAATTTAATATTTCAAAAGATATGGGCTCTACTTTTACCCATCTTGCTATTCCATTTTCTCTTGATTTTGTTCCATCTGAATACTCTACAGAATCATTATATGCATTTTGTACTACTCTTACGTACCTATTACCTTCATACTCAAATTCCGGATTATGTTTTTCTAAATAAGTTAGTTTTTCACTACCTCCACCATTTACTGAGTACCATCTTCCGGTTGCTTCTATTCCTTTTCTAAGTTTACCTCCATGATATAGTTTCTCAAGTTTATCACTTAATTCTTCACTAACTTTATCTCCTGGGTATTCTCCTATATTTAATAAATGCCTTTCACCGTCTTTCTCAGCAATTTCTTTATAAAGATTAATATCTTCTGTTTCTTTAGGAATTTTAAAGTATAAACAAGGCATTATACTATATTCTGTTCTTGAAGAATCGTCTCCATAAACCTCGCTATAACTAGTTGTATCTATATATGGATAACTAGCTGTACTTCTTAACCATAACTCTGGAACCCCACCATTCATTAATGAATAATCAGTAATATCTTCCTGTCTCCAATCTTTATTGTGTGTTGTATACTCATCAGCATTTTCTATATAGATTAAATCAGTTGTAGCATATACATCTTCTATTTCTCCAAATTCATTTGTATTCTCTATCCTAACCGGAACTATATAACTTCTTAAATCTTTTCTTTCCATTTTTTCCTCTTTATTTTTTTTGTTTTTATCATTATATCAAAAAAAAATAAAAAAAGGATATTCTTTATTGAATATCCTTATATTTTTTAGAACCAATCATCATACTTATAATTGTTATAATGATAATTATAATTGTAATTATGGTCTTCATATTCATCTATTATGCTTTGTATTCCTGAATATGTTCCAATACCTACTACAAAGAAAATAAATACGTAAAGTATAATCATCAATATAAATCCTACAGCTCCTGTTGAAATACCTGCAATTGCCATTCCCCTCTTGCTAGATTTTAATGATAAAATACCAAATACTACCGCTAATATTGCACAAGGTATAGATATATACCATAAACAGAATAGCACTAATGCAACAATACCAAGTACCATTGCTGCAATTGCTAACCCTTTTCTGTCTTTTTGTGGTTCTTTAGCAGTTGTTTGTGCTTCCACTTTTTTAGGTTCTTCTTTAACTATGTTTTCTATAACATCTTGCTTAATTTCTTCTTTGTTTTCATTATCTTCCATACTATCTCCTCCAATCATAATTTTATTATACTATATTTATGACATTTTTACAATATTTATATATATAAAAATATGACAAAATTTGTCAAACTTCTATATTTTCACTCATATTATATATAAACAGCATATATGTTGTTTATTTAGAAAGGAATGAGAACTATGGAAAAAGAAGATTGTAAAAAACCTTATTGCCCAATTTTAGATGTAGATGGTGTTATATCAGGTGGTAAACAATTTGATTTAGATATAACTTTACCAGAAGACAACCGTGATGTTATATATGGTGTTGTTAAAGACTGTTTTAAGGAGCCTGTTGATAATGCTGTTATAAAATTAGTTGAAATAGTTTGTGAAGATGGAAAAGAAGAAAGAAGACCAATAGGCCATACTTTCACAGATGAAGAAGGAGAATTTGTATTTGGTCCTTTATGTCCAGGTAAAGAATATGCTATTCAAATATGGGTTAATAACACAAAGAAAATAAAAATATGCGCTAAATGTCATCATGAAGGAAAATGTTTAAAAGGTGAAAAACACGATAAATGTGATTGTTTTATCGATGATAGAAAAGAAAAATGCCCTTGTAAAAAAGAAAAAGAAACATTTTTAAAAGAAGAAGATTTTAAAGATTTAAACTTTTAATTTTATTTGACAAGAAAACTTTTTTATAATAAAATAGCTTTTAGGTTGCAAAATTGCAACCATTGCTTAGCCGATTAATGGAGAATCTAATTAGCTCCTCTCCTCTATGTACTTACTTTACGTATAGCTGGTTAATTCTCCTTTATCGGATACCTGAAAGTAAATTCACTTTTGGGTATTGGAGGTACTATGGCGAAAGTACCTCCTTCTTTTTATATAATCCCCATTTTTTTAGCCATTTTCTTTCCTTGTTTCATTACATTTTTTTTATTCATTTTATTACTTTCAGCATACATCATAACTAAACCAGTTGTAATTAGTCCACCTATCATAACACCTTTAATAAATTTCATAAAATTCACCTCTCTTTTTTATTTATTATTCTTTATTTTTTACTTTTTTATACTGTTTTGTTATGGAATATATTTCATTTATTGCAATTAAAGCAAGAAAAATTCCAAAACATTTCTTTAAAATATTTACATCCATATGAATTGCTAAATTTGCTCCAACAATCGCTCCAAATATTCCAAATACTGAAATTATAATTCCAGTCTTTATATCCAAATTTTTATTTTTTAAATTAACAATAATTGCAATTATAGACGTTGGTACAAAAAATAATAAATTTGTAGCCTGAGCTACTCTTTGTTCCACTCCCATAACAAATGTAAGAAGAAATATAAGTATTGTTCCTCCTCCCATACCAGTTCCTGAGACAATTCCAGAAACAACTCCTATTAGTACTTCAAACATAATAATCTTCCTTTATTTAACTTGTTATCATTCTAAAAGACACATAAACTAAGAAAACCGTAAATGCAATTTTCAATACTTTTTCTGGTAATTTTTTTAATAATTTGGCGCCAAAATATCCACCAATAGTTCCTCCAATAGCACAAAGTAAAGCAGTATTCCAATTAATATAATTTCCTTGATAGTAAAAAATACTACTTGTTATTACCATTGGTAAAATGCAAAAAACTGATGTACCTCTAGCTTTAGTATCTTCCATATTTAATAAATGAATAAAAGCAGGAACTATTATCATTCCACCACCAGTTGAAAATAGCCCACTTATAATTCCTGCAATTACACCAATTAATCCTTTTTTTAACATAATAAAAACCTACTTTATAGTAGGTTTTCCAATTTTTATTTTTTTATTAATTTTTATTTTATTTTTCTTCTTTTTTTACTTTTCTTGGACTCTTTATTTGTTTTTCTATTTTTTCTGGTATATCACTATCATCATAATATTTAGTTCCAACCATCTTATCTGGAAGATACTGTTGCTCTACATAGTGTCCTGGATAATCATGTGGATATTTATAACCTTCATGATATCCTAAATTTTTCATACCTTCTATCGGCGCATTCCTAATATGCATTGGGACTTCTCCTGTATCTTTACTTCTTACATCTTCTAAAGCTTTATTTATCGCCATATATGATGCATTTGACTTTGGAGATGTCGCAACATATATTGCTGCTTCTGAAAGCAATATCCTTGCTTCTGGCATTCCTATCATATGTACAGCTTGCATTGCACTATTAGCCACAACTAAAGCATTAGGATTTGCCATACCAACATCTTCAGACGCACATATTGTAATCCTTCTTGCTAAAAACATTGGATCTTCTCCACCATTCAAAGCTCTAGCTAAATAAAATACTGCAGCATCTGGATCTGAACCTCTCATTGATTTTATAAAAGCACTTATATTATCATAGTGTTGTTCTCCATTTTTATCAAATACAGCTTTTCTTTCCTGTACGCTATTTTTTATTATATCATCTGTTAAATGGATATATCCATCTTCGCTCATCGCAGTAGTTAATGTAGCAACTTCTAAGCCATTTAGAGCTGTTCTTACATCTCCATTACTTATGCTTGCTAATTTTCTTAACGTCTCATCTTCTATTTTTATATTATATTCTCCAAGTCCCTCTTTTTTTACTAGTGCATTTTTTAATATTTGATATATATTTTCTTCTGTTAGTGGATTTAATTTAATTACCATTGACCTTGAAATCAAAGCCTTGTTTACTTCAAAATAAGGATTTTCAGTTGTTGCTCCAATCAAAATAATTGTTCCATTTTCTACATAAGGAAGAAGAGCATCTTGTTGTAATTTATTAAATCTATGAATCTCATCAATAAATAATATACTCTTTCCTGCTGGGTTTAGCATAAAATTTTTAGTTTCTTCAATTACTCTTTTAATATCTGCAACTCCTGCTGTTACTGCATTTATTTTATAAAACTTGTATTTAGTCGTTTCACTAATAACTCTTGCAAGTGATGTCTTTCCACATCCTGGAGGTCCAAATAATATGATACTTGATAATCTATCTGCTTTTATTGTCCTATACAATACTTTATCTTTTGCAAGTACATGCTCTTGTCCTACGTAATCATCTAAAGTTTTTGGTCTCATACGAAAAGCTAAAGGCTCGTTTGTATCCATTACTCTCCCTCCTTAAATTTCATTTACCTACTTAATAAACTTAATCCTTTTTTAATTAACTCTTCTGTTGATAGTTCTTTATAATCTAGCTTTTCAAATACTTTCTCTACTTCTTTTTTATTGTATCCAAGTACTTGAAGTGCTGCCATTGCCTCATTTATTTTTTCTCTTATTTCTATTGCTTCATTAAACTTATTGTCATCTTTTTGCTTTTTATCAATTTGTTCTTTTATTGCTTCTACTTCTTGGTCTTTCTTTATCTTATCTTTTAATTCCAAAATAATTCTCTTAGCTGATTTTGGTCCTATTCCTGGTATAGAAGTTAGTGCTTTTACATCTTCTGATACAACAGCTAAAGCAAATTCTGACGGAGTACATGTTGCGAGCATCGTTAGAGCTGTTCTTGCTCCTACTCCACTTACTCCTAATAATAATTCAAACATTTTTAGTTCTTCTAATGTATTAAATCCAAATATACTAATATCATCTTCTCTTACTCTATAGTAAGTATGAACTTTTACTGTATCTCCAATATTTCCTACATTTTCAATTCCCGCTTCTGACATAAATACCTTGTAACCAAGTCCACCTACATCTATTACAACATATCCTGTCATCTTCATTTCTAATTTTCCTTTAATATATGCTAACATTTACATTCTCTCTTTCTTAATTACTTTCCTATGTATCATAAAAATAAGTTGCTTCTAAATCTGCCTCATGTGTTAATAATGCTATTGGATATTTCGTATAACTTGCTCCAATTGCATTATAATTTTCTTTAGGTTCTGTATAACCCATATGCCATCTAATTGCATATTTTTCTTCTGGAGTTAATTTCATATACTCTGTTATCATCATAACAGATTTTTCTCCATGTCCATATGGTATAGTATCATCTATTGTGTAGTAAGGAACCTTTTCCCATACACCTAATGCATTTTTTGCATTTCTATAATCAACTTTATAGAAATTAGTTTTACATATATCATGTAATAAACCAATTATTATTATAGATTCTTCTTGTATATCTATATCCATTATACAATGTTCCACTTTATGTTTTAATATTTCATAAACTTTTAAACTATGTTCTACTAGACCTCCTTCATGGTTTCCATGAAATCTAGTACTCGCTGGAGCTATAAAAAAATCTGATTTTTCTAAAAAATTTATTACATCTTCTATTCCATCTCTTTTTACTTGTCTAAGTAAATTTAAAAATTCTTCCTTCATCTTATCACCCCATATTTTAATATTCCTAACTTTGCTAATTATATATATTTAATCCTTAAAAGTCAATAGACATACAAAACAAATTTTTGCATGTCTATTTTATCTTTCAAATCCCATATCTTCTCTTAATTCTTTTCCTATTTTTGCTTGTTTTATATATTTCTTTATTTTTCTTCCACCTCTTGAAAACTGTGAATTTCCAAAATGCAAACCTTCCTCTTGTAGCTCTCCTAATGTGTCTAAGTCACAAACAAGCATCCTACCATACTTGGTTGAATATAAATATGGTACTAAATTTCTATAATTCCCTGTATCTGCAAAAAAACAAAATGTAGAATATTTAGGCTCTCTATTTTTGTCTAGAACATAACATGGAAACCTATATACTTCTTGAAATCTTTTTTGATCTAATAATTGAGCTACAGTTTCTTTGTAATATATATAAGCCTCTGAAACATCTATTCCTTCAATTCCTTTGTAAACCTCTTCACTTCCTACTATATTTGCTAATGCATCTTTTGCTGACAAGAACCTTATCTTTCCTCTTATATCTTTAACTTTGTTATTCCTATAGTCTTTACTATCAAATATGTATCCCACATCCATTAAATAACTAGTTAATGTATTATCATCTAAAAAGTCTTCTTTTCCTATTGCTTTGAAACATTCTAGTTTTCTTTTAGTTCGTACATTATATAAATCTAATTGTAAATCTGCAAGTATTCTTCTTCCACTCTTAAGTGTAATAACATTATCCAAGTGTACATCAGGTGGCTCTCCTCTTCTTGTTTCACATTGGATTCCTAGTGTATTTAATATCCTTTTGTATAAATTTGCTATTGATATACATATAAGTTTTCTTTTTCCTGCTAATTTATTTATATCCTTACTATCTTTTCTTGATTGCTGTACTATCCTGTATGCTATTTTTCCATTAGCCCAATAAATTCTTTCATCTACAGATTTTAATTTTCCTAGTTCTGTATAAACATACAAGGCCAATTTTATCTCAACTTCTTCTTGTGTTCCTGTATATACGCTCTTTGGTATTCCATCTATTATTTTGTCCATCATTTCTTTTGCTGTCATATTATCTTGATTCATCTCCACTTTCTTTTTGTTTTCTTCTAAATGCTTTAATAACTTTTTTCAATCCTTTTACTGGTCCTTCCGCGTCATTTCTTCCTATTTTCAATCCTTCGTCCTCTAATTTTATTAAATTTTCTAAATCACATCCTAAAAGCCTACCTTCTCTTTTTGAATATAAATATGTTCTTATATCTCCTACCCCTTTTCTATCAGTAGTATATATTCCAAATGTATAGTCAACTTTTTCTCCATCTTCTGCCTTTTTACTACACATAAACTGATAAATACGCTTCCCAAAATCATTTGGTAACAATGTTTTCAATGTTGAATAATAATATCTATAAGCCTCTACTTTTCCCATTGTATTTCCATCATAGATTTCTGGCGAATTTAAAATAACATCTACTGCTTCATCTATGCTTAAACCTTCTATTTTTTCTCTTACTTTCTCTACTTTTTCATCTCTGTAATCATCTTTACTATTTATATATCCTAACTCAATTAGCATATTAGTTAAATCCTCTGGATTTATAACATCATTAGTGTATTCATTTTCACAGCCAAAGTGATTTAAAGATAGTCCTGTTTGAACTCTATACATATCTAGTTGGGCATCGGCTATTATTTTTTTCCCATTTTTTAATTTTATCATATTTGTCATATGGTCAATAGTATTTCTTTCTGTCATTTCTGTAATAATTTCACTTTCTATTCCAAACTCAGCAAGTATTGCTTTATATAAATGTGTCATTGTTATGCAAAGGATTTTTCTCTTTCCTGCAATTTTATCAATATTACTACTATCTTCTACAGCTTCTTTTTCTGACTTTCTTACCAATTTACTATTTCCAAAGAAATAACGCTCATCAAAAGATTTCATTTTTCCAAGTTCTATATATATGTACAATGCTGTTTTTATTTCTTTTTCTTCTTCTGTTCCTCCAAATTCTGGCATTTCTCTTTTTAATTTTTCTACTAATTCATTTTTTGTCATAATATCATCCCTTGACTTTTTATTTTTTTATTATTTTATCACATAATCAGTATTTTAACATCATTATTTTTACAAAATTAACGAGAGCTCCATAGCGGAGCTCCCGAAAGACGTACTTTAGTGAGATTTAATCCCACAGGCCTCTTGCTCTCTCTCTCGGTCCATCATCTCTTACTCGAATGTTCAGAGATACAGCAACCAGAAGGCCGCAATCTTGGCTTCCGCCATATTCTTCACCGTCTTGACGATATAGGTCGCAAGTCCCAATCTTCCCATCGTCCATGTACCTCATGAGAAAATGGGTACGACTTTTGTCGTCGTTAGTGAAGGTAGGTGAAGGAAGCCAGAATCTGCCCTTTGGAATCTCTATAGATTCGAAGTCAGATTCTTCGGCGCATCTGATATTTGCTATCCCTTTCTGTGACAGTATCCGCCTAGGAATCATAGTGAATTCCTTCCAGTCAAACCAGCCGGCCCTGCCATAAAGTTCAAAGGGCTTCGTGATTATAGGAATCACAAAAAGCGGATGCTTCTCACCGTTTCCGGGATCTTCCTCCATCTTTCCTGTATAAATCACAGGAATCTCATCCGGATAATCATCGCTTGTAAACGACTGGTTCTTCCAGCCATTCACGACTTCTCTGCTAACGTATTCTCTACGTACTCCTTCCATCTTACCTGGATTTGGAATGGAGAACCCACTTTGAAGCTCTCCTACAGTTGCAACCCTCGGAATTTCCTTGAAGGTCGCAGTTTTCTTTGCGTCCATTCTTGTCCTTTCTCTAAAGTACCTCTACCTACCAGCCACAAAAGTGACTATGCCCTTTATTATACTCTATTTTATGTGAATTTTCAAGTATTATAGTATCACTTCTATGTGATAAATCTTTCGTGAACCGTCCAATTTTATTTTGTTTTCTACTTCATTACCATCTAAAATAACCTTAGTAACCCCTCTATTTTTTCCATTCGGATTTTTCACATTAATATGATATATACTATCTTTCCATTTGTATTGTATTTGATACTCTTTCCAATCTTTTGGGATGCAAGGTTCTATGCTTAAATATCCATTTTCTATTTTTAATCCCAAAATATACTCTATACCGGCTTTATAATACCAACTACTAGAACCTGTATACCATGTCCAACCACCACGTCCTACTAAATTTCCTTGCCCATAAATATCTGCTGCTATTACGTATGGCTCTACTTTATATTTATTACTTGCATCTTTAGTTCTTGAATGTTCTATTGGATTTATCATTCTATAAAATTCTAAAGCTTTATCACCAAATCCTAACAAACTTTCTGCAATAATAACCCATACTGCACTATGTGTATATTGTCCTCCATTTTCTCTGACTCCAGGTAAATATGCTTTTATATAACCAGGCTCCAGTTTTCCTTTTTCAAAAGGTGGGTCTAATAATTTTATAATTCCATTTTCTTTATCAACCAAATGATTTTCTAAGCTTTCCATAGAAATATATTTTTTATCATTATCCCCTGCATTTGATATAATGCTCCAACTTTGGGCAATACTATCTATCCTACATTCATCATTTTCCATACTGCCTAAGGTATTTCCATCATCCATATATGCTCTTTTATACCATCTTCCATCCCATCCCTTTGTATTTAATGCTCTTTTTAATTCTTGTTTTATTTTTTCATATTTTTTCCCTAGCTCTTCATCGCCTTTTTCATTACAGATAGGAATAAAATTATCTAAAATATCATATAAGAAAAATCCAAGCCAAATGCTTTCACCTTTACCTTTATTTCCTACTGTACTAAATCCATCATTCCAATCTCCTGAGCCAATTTTAGGAAGTCCATTTTCTCCAAAATCCAATGATTTTTCTATCGCTCTTATGCAATGATTATATATATTTCCTTGTTCTTCAGACTCAAAATATTTATCATATTTTTCATCTTGTCCTTCTTGTAATATATCTCCTTTTAAAAATGGCGTTTCTATATCTAATATACTCTTATCACCTGTAAACTTAATATACTCTATAGTTACATAGGCAAGCCATAATAAATCATCAGAAAATCTTGTTCTAATTCCTCTTCCTGTTTCTTCATGCCACCAGTGTTCTACATCTCCTTCAATAAATTGATGTTTACTGTGTTTTATTATCTGATTTTTCATAATATTTGTATCTAGATACTTTAACCCTAAAGTATCTTGTAATTGATCTCTAAATCCAAATGCTCCTCCTGACTGATAATATCCACTTCTTCCTAATAACCTACTTACAATTGTTTGATATGTTATCCAACCATTTAATAATATATTAGTAGACTCTAGTGGAGTATAAACTTGTAATCTTCCTAAAATATCTTTCCAATTATTTTTATTTAACAATAATTCTTGTTTACAATTACTTAACTTGCTATATTTATAAGAAACATTTTTACAGTCAATTAAGCTTTCATCTGCTCCTAATACAAAGGATATTTCTTTACTAGCATAACTTTCAAGTTCTACTTCGATAGAAAATACCATACAAGATTTTTTACCTAAGCCAGAATCATTATTAAGTCTTATCTTTTTCAGTCCTTGTGGATTAGATAATCCTCCTGTTCCCAAAAATGAATTCTTATCACCTGTAAAAGATTCTATTCTTTCACTACACGATAAATAAATAAAATATTCTTGTTCTTCTCTCTTATAAAGGTTCTTAGCATATACAATATTATTATTCTTGTCAAATATTACATTTAAATATCCGTTTGTTTTAATTTCATCTTCTCCAAATACTGGTTTTATATAATAATATAACTTTAGCTTTTTCCTATTTGGCGTTGTGTTTTTTAAGCTTAATATACTTACTTTACAAGAATCTTCTTTTGGCACAAATACTTCTAACTCTTGTTCTATTCCTAAACTTTTGTGTATATATTTTACATACCCGAACCCATAAATAACATTATAATTTCTATTATCTGGCATAGGATTTAACCCTAAAGACCAAGCTCTACCATTTTCTTCTTTCACGTAAATAATTTCACTTGGCACATCTAAACTAGGATTATTATTCCAAGCTGTCACTCTATTTAATCTACTGTTTCTAAACCAACTATATCCTCCCATATTTTCTGTTACTACAGTTCCAAATTTTTCATTTGCTAAAATATTACACCAAACACTAGGAAGTCTATTTTCTTTATTTACTCTTATCAAATATTCTTTTCCATCTTCAGAAAAGCCACCATATTCATTATAATACTTTAATTTTTCACTATTTTCTAATATATCGATATCTTTATCTTCTCCATCTCGTACTACTATTAAATTTACTTCACTTTCATTAACTAATTTATATTTATCCAAATACTCTTCTTCTAACTCTCGTATATTATTTTCAAGTCCACCCTTTTTACTATCAACAGTAATACATGCAATTAATTCTAGCAAACATATATCTTTTTTATCTACTTCACTTTTTACAAGTGTAAAAATACCACCTTTTATATTTTTTAAGTATGACATATGTCTATTCAATATTTCATTTTCAATTTCTTCTCTTGCATAATTTTCATAACTATGATTTTCTTCATCTAAAATAACTATCTCTGTTTCTACATTTTTTGTTCTAAAAAATTCATATGCTTTTAATACTTCCTTTACAACATAACTATCATTCACATCTCCTATTTTAACAAGTATTATTGGTAAATCTCCTGATATTCCATATTTCCAAAGATTGCTTTGCTTATATTCTCCTGGATTTATCTTTTTCAATTTTTCTCCTTTAACTGGATTATCAAAAATTATATAAGATAATATCTTTTGATATATAGCAATTTCTTTTCCTTTTACTCTTAAATATCTACTTTCTGCTTCTACTCTTGCTTTTGATAGTTCAAACTCATTTTTTACATTTTCATATATCTTATATTTTCCCAAATTTTTCTTTACTTGCTTTTCTTCCTCTCCTACGCTTAATATAAAATCAACATCGACTTTAGTTTGAGGCTTTACTTTTATGGATCTCTTCATAGCAACAACAGGTTCTGTAACTAACCCCATTTTTTTGGATAACGGAACTCCTTTTTCTATCATTATTGGTATTCCAAGATTTCCTCTTCCTATGAACTTTGATTCGCTAATTTCATATTCTAAATCCCCAATTGTTTCACTATTTGTGGATAACGTTGCATCTAAATACATTTCTTTTGCATTTTGATCTCTCGTTTTCCTTTTTATAACTAGACTCTTTGTTTCTTCATCAAATTTTGTTATTAAAAATAAGTTATTAAATACAGGATGTGCATAGTCATCTTCTTTTCTGGATAATACTGGCTCAAAATAGACCGTTACTTCAATTATTTCTTCTTCATTTCCTTGATTTTCTAATGTTACTCTTCTCAATTCCACAGGTTCTGTTGAACTAATTGTTGTCTTTACTTTTGTCTTTATATTTCCTTCTAATATCTCTTGTTCATCTTTGTCTGGCATAAAACTTATTTGATAATTTTGCTTTTTGTCATTAAACGAATAGTTAGAACTCCATAATCTTTTGGTCTTAATATTTTTCAAAACAAAAAATATTCCTTGAGAATAATCATCTGTTGGCTTAAATCTATTTATATAAATATCTTTATATTTACTTACACCTTCTCCTTTTTGATTCATAGCTATTACATAATCTTGACTTGAAATCACATTTCCCGTAATTAGTCTACTATCAATTTTATTATATGTTGTTTTTATATAATCTTCATAATCTTTATATTTTAGCTTTTCTACCTTTTCTTTCTTTTCTTTAGTTATAATTGCTGTCTCTGGCATCGTTTCTTGTAGTAGTATACTTACTGCTTCTAATTCTGGATTTTCCATGAATCTCTTTGTTAAAATTTTATCATTAAACAGATTATTTATTGAAAGAAGTATTAAACCTTGATGGTGCGCCATATAAGTTTTTACCACACTTGAAGTCTTTCCTTTTTCAACTCTTTCTGGTGTATAATCTATTGACTCGTAAAATCCAAACTTCTCATACATTCCCTCTTTTTCTAATCTTTTTAAGTTTTGTACTTCTTCTTTTGGCACATCAGAAATTGCTAGAATACTTCCATAACTAGATACAACAAGTTCATCTCCCAAACCTCTTTTTAAACCAAGCCAAGGTATTCCAAATGCTTTATATTGATAATTTGACTTTAAATCTTTTACATTAAATGCTGCTTCTGAAATTCCCCAAGGTATATTTAATCTTTTACTATACTCTTCCTGACTCATTATCATGAACTTACAAGATTCATCAAGAAGACTTCCAACATATCTTGGTATATTTATATCTGGCATTAAATATTCGAAAGCCGTACCAGACCAAGAAATTAATCCTTTATAGTTTCCCAAAGTTGTTAAAGTTCTACTTAAACTATTCCAATGTTTTGATGGTACATCTTTCTTAGCAATTGCAACTAAACTTGCTTGTCTTGCTTCCGATGCTAATAAATCATAATATGAATCTGTCAATTTATTTTCTTCTATATTAAATCCGATTGAAAACATTTGTAATTCATTATTATATAATACTGAAAAATCTGTATTTTTAATTAAATTATCTACTAATATTATTAAGTTTTCTATCTCTTCTTTATTCATATTTTCTACTGTCTTTTTTGTTTTATCATCAGAAACTTCCTTTAAAAATGATTTTACAACAAAAAGGTATCCTACAAAATTACCGCTATCTACTGTTGATACATATCTTGGTATTAATGGCTCTTTTGTCTTAATTTGGTACCAATTATATAAATGTCCATTCCATTTAGGAAGACTCTCTATTGTTAATAACATTTCTTTTAACAGTTCTAAAGCTTTTTCTCTATTTATATAACCCAAGTCATTTGCTGAAATAACCGCAAGAAGTGACAATCCTATATTTGTAGATGAAGTCCTTGGAACAATCTTTTCTTTTCTATCTTCTTGATAATTATCAGTAATTAAATAATTATTTTCTTTAATCAAATAAGTATTAAAGAAATCCCATGTTCTTTTTCCTATCTCTTTTATATATTCTTTTTCACTAGCATTTAATTTTTCTAAAGGTTTATCTTCTTTCCTTTTTTTACTTACATACCACATTATGCTTGGTGTTATTACCCAATAAACTCCTAAACAAATAAAAAATATGTTTCTTGTAATTATACAAATCAAACCTATAATAATATTTGCTATCATTTGTTTTATATATGAGAACAAATCTTCCTTCGCTTGTTTTTCAGCATCTTCTGATGTCATCCATTCTAACAAATGTTTATGACTAAAAATTATTCTATATGTGCTTACTAAAATAGATTTTAATGATACATAAGCTTTATATGGAAGGCAACCTAAAGTCAACATTCCTCTTATAAAGCTTCCTTTTATTCCCGTTATTTTAGGTGTAAATGTTTTTTGTTTTTGTTCCCCATTTTTCTTAAATATTAAGTAATTTATAAACTCTAATATAAACGGAATTATAGTCACACCAAGTAATATTATAATTATTCCATAGGCATTTTTATTATAAATCACACCTACTATTGATGTAAAAACTATTGAAAGTATTATACTTATCTCTAATAAACTTCTTCTTATATTGTCTAAAATTTTATATCTAGATAATAAATTCAAATGCTTTTTAGAAGATATCCACTTTACAATTTGCACATCTCCTCTTATCCATCTAGATAATCTATTCATAAAACTATTATATTTAGTAGGATATCCATCCATCAGCATTATATCTGAAACTAAACCACATCTTAAATAACACCCTTCTAACAAATCATGGCTAAGCACTGTATTTTCTGGTATTTGATCTCTTAATACCTTAGAATATACTTTTAAATCATAAATTCCTTTTCCAGTAAAGATTCCTTCTTTAAAATTATCTTGATATAAATCGGAAATTGCATTTGTATATGAGTCTATTCCTCCTGCACCTGCAAATATTTTTGTAAATAAGTTATAATTACTTACATTTAAATTTATACCTATTCTTGGTTGCATAATTCCATATCCAGCTGTCACAATATTTGTTTTTTTATCTATCTCTGGTTTATTTAAAATATGAGCCATAGCACCTATAAGCCCAGCTGCTGAATCTAATATTAAATCTGTATCTGCATCTAATGTTATTATATATTTAATATTTTTTAATTCTTCTTTTATCTCTTCTTTATTTTCATAATTTTCAATTGTGTTTTCTTTAAATGGATTGTTCAAATTTCCAAGTAAATATTCATTAAACTGTGAGAGCATTCCTCTTTTTCTTTCCCAACCTAAATATGAGCCTTCTTTTTCATTCCACTCTCTTTTTCTATATATAAAATTAAAAATAGGAATTTTGCTAGAACTTTTATATTTCTCATTTAATTCTTCTATTTGACTTTTTCCTTCTTTTATTATATCTATATCAAAATCTTCTTCTTTTTTACTACTTTCTGTACAGTCTCCAAGTAAGCAAAAATATAAATTATCCGATTTGTTTGCTAAGTAAAATACTTCTAATTTATTTACTAAATCTTTTACTTTTCCCTTAGAATTTACTATAGTGGGTATAACTACCATTGTACTATTTTCTTTATCTATTCCTTTGGAAAAGTCTAATTTAGGTATTAACTTAGGTTTTACAACTTTACTTAATATATAAGATATTACTTGATTTACAATTTCTGATGCTGGTATAAAAAATAGAATCCAAGAAATTATTAAAATAACAGAATTATTAATATTCCTATTTAGGATATTCGCTAAATAAAAAGAAATTACTAGACTAAATACAAATATCGAAGTAATATAAATCTTAGTTTTTTCCTTTTTATTAATATAATTTTTTCTTTTATATTTTAAAGATTTATATAATTCATCTATTCCGTCATCTATTAGATAATATCCAATATGACTTTTCTTACCTTTGCCTTCATTTTTATTTGCTATTTCTAGTAATTTCTTTGTTATATATATTTCTGATATTTTTGTTTTCTTAGATATTTCTTTTATTTTGTTTCTATAATATTCCTTTGTCTTATTATCCATCCTTTCATATACACAACTTGGGTCTTGTTTTAATAACTCTTCTACTCCATTTATTTTTTCAAATATTTCTAGGAAATTAATCCTTTGTATCCTTTTTATACTAGTAATACTATTTCCTATCGATACTTTTCTTACTGCTATATCAAAATGTTCTTTCTTTATAATTTCTGATACAGTAGTTCCAGTAAGTTCTATTACTTCTTCTAGTACTTTTAAATAACTATATCCTTTTTTTCCATATCTTTTTAATATATATGACATATATTCTACAAAAGAATATTGCATATCATTTAATACATTTTTTTCTATCTTTTTAAATCCGTTATTTTTAAATACCTGATTTTGTTTGCTTTTGCTCTCTACTAACCTTTCCACTATGTTTTCTGCTTTATATTTTTCCATTTGTGATATATAAATCTTTTCACAAACTTCTCTAATGTTCTCAATTATAGCAATTTCCAGGAACATTCCTATATTCCATATTTCTTCCATGCTAAGAGTCTTTTTAGTTTGATAACTTGCTAAGTAATCTTCTAAGTCTCTTCTTTCTATTCTATTATCTGTATATGCTACTATTTCAGATGCTAGTACGTATATCCTTGCAAAACCTTGATATTGCCCATTCGCAATTCCTAAGAAACTTATATATTTTTTTAGTGTTAACTCTTTTTCAATCTGCTTCACACATTCTTCTATGACATATAAATTATCAAGTAGCCACTCCCCCGCAGGATGTATACTTATTCCTAATTTTAAATGTTCATTTAGTAAATTATATACATCTTGTATAACTTTAAAACTTTCTAATAAATGTGGTACTGGATAAGTATCTTTTGATGATTTTCCTACTAAATTATGTGAAGATGCAATTTTTTGTAAATGATTTTCTAACTGAATTTTATCTAATGGCGTTCCATTTATTTTTAATATTTTACTCGCTCTCAAAAAAATTCCACTCCTTGCTAATATGTTTTACACATATTGTTTGCAAAGAGTGGTAATTTTATACATTTATTAAATTATCTTTCTTCATCATTATCTTGTATTAATGCATCTATCTCTTGCTGAGATACTGGACTTAAAGATATATTTCCATTTTCATCCATTCTCATTTCTTTAGCAGCAATATCTTTTGCACTATCTACACCTGATCTATATTGGTCTATAGCACCTTCTCTATCAAACTCTCCACTTGCTACTTTTGAATTTACAGTTTGAGTATTTCCTAAATTTAATATACCATCTGTTATTTCTTGTGAAATGTTATTATTCCAATTTAGAAAATCTTCTGTAATATATATAGTTTCTTCTCCATCTTTAGTTACCCTTACTGCCGCTGTTGATTTTTCATTTGCACTCCATGAGTAATTTGGTGATATTGTAATCTCGTCTTCACTAACTCCTAAAGTATCTGCTAATTTTCCTTTTAATACATCCATTTGCGCACTTTCAACTCTTCTACCTAAGCTTAATAATTCATCATTACTTAAACTCTCTATATCCTCACTACTTAGTTCAGCTTGCAAAGATTGTATCTCATTTACTGTTTCCTGACTTACTCCTAATTGCTCTAATACATCCATATTTTGTGCAAGTTCATCAAACTGTTTTTCATTTTGAGAATTTGTATTAGCTTGAACTGCAGCATTTATTCCTAATGCTCCTACACCCATTGCAAGAAGTAACATCAAAGCAACTTTACCTTTTTGTAATGCCTTATATCTTTTATGTTCTTCAGAAACTTTATATCCTTTTATCTTTCCTTCTCTAAATTTTCTACTCTCAGATTGTCTAATTCTTCTTTTTTGCATCCAAATTTTTTCTTCTTCTGGTAAACTAAAATAAAGGTCTGCTTCTCTTCTTAATCTTCTGTGATTAATTCTTTGTTGAGGAGTCCCTGGAGCTATTCTATTACCAATATAACTTACTCTATCACTTTCCTGTCTTCTACTACTAGAACTATTTGTATCTACTCTTAATCCTTCTTTAAATTCATTTCTTTTTCTTCTACCATCATAATATAAAATATCTCCCATAATAGTTTCCTCCTTTGCATTTTACTACACTTCTATTATACCACTTTTACTAAAAAAAAGCAAAATTTGTGCATTTCTACACCTATTTTGCTTAAGATTCTAAAAAATATTCCATTATTCCATTATAAATTCCCCATGCCAATCTTTCCTGATAACTATCTTCTAAAAGCTGTTTTTCCTCTTCAGGATTTGATAAAAATCCACATTCTACAATTGAAATAGGAATCTCAACATTTTTCATGATATACACTGTATTTAATTTCATAGCAACTCTATTGTTTTCCTTTTCTATTGATTCATTCAAACTTTTTTGTATACTTTTGGCTAAATCAATACTTTTATCATTCTTAGTATTATAGAAGCACTGCCAACCATAATACTGTGATTCGGATATTTTGTTTAAATGAATTGAAACAAATATATCTGCAGAAGATTCATTTCCTATTTTCACTCTATTTTTTATGTCAGATACTTTTTTCTGTCTTAAAGTTTTACTATCTAAATCATAAATTGCATTATCATCAGAGCGTGTTAAAATTACATTACAACCACTTTGTTCTAATAATTTCTGTATTTTTAATGTTATTTTTAGGTTAGTTTCCGCTTCTGTTGTCCCATCTTTTGCTTGTGCTCCTTCATCAGGTGTTCCATGTCCCGCATCTAATATTACTGTTTTTCCTGATACTGGCGTTGCCGTTGTTTCAATTGCTTCATTTGTAATAATATTATTTTGATTTTTTATTGTACCACAAGAAAATGCAAATAACGAAATTAACAAAAATCCTAATATAATTTTTATTCTTTTTTGATTTATTACGAACATAACTAATCTCCTAAATAATATCTACTATTATTTATATTTTATTTTTTCCATTATATTACTCTTCTAAGCTTACTTTTTTTACATCTTCAATCTTTTGTAATTTCTCTATTATTTGTTTTAAATCTATTTTTGTTCTCTCTTCTACTGTAAGTCTTATTCTTGCTTTTTCATCATTTACATCTGCTTCTAAGCTTTCTATATTTATTTTATTTTTAGTAAATGTATTTGTTATTTCTAATACTAAATTTCTTCTATCTTTTGCCAATATTTCAAAAGTCCTTTCCCCTTTTTCTTTTTGTTTATTTTTATTTAATAACTTAACCATTCTTGTTTTAGCTTTTGCTGTTTTTACATCCTTTAGCCATTCTTCTTGGACATTTGTTTCTTTTTTGCCAACTTCTATCTCTACTATGTCCCCATTTTTTAGCTTAGTAATAAACGGCATCGGAACACTGTTTATTATACATCTTTTTATATGGTCACCAATTTCCTGATGTATTCCGTAAGCAAAATCAATTGCCGTTGAACCTTTAGGAAGAACTTTTATATCACCTGTAGGTGTAAATACATAAACTTCATCATCTAAAATTTCATCTTTTAATGTTTCCAAAAAACCTTTTGGATTTTCAATTAAATCTTCTAATTCCAAACTATCTTTAATTCCTGATAGATTATTTTCAAACATGTTCTCTGTTTTTTTAGCTTTATCATACATCATATATGAAAAATAATTTGTAATTCCATATTTATCTATCTTATTCATTGTATAACTGCATATTTTTGCTTCAAACATCACTCCATTTTCACCTAATAATATCTCATGTATTGCTTGGTACATATTGTTTCTAGGTAGGGCTATATAATCTTTGAATGTTCCAGGCATTATAGAATATATAGTATTCAAAATTCCTAATATTCTATAACATTCCGCTTTCCCTTTTGTTATTATCTTTATTACAAATAAATCTTTTATCTCACCTATATTAATATTTTTATCTTTCATTTTCCTATATATATTAAATAAATGTTTACTTTCTATTTTTACATTAGCAAGTATCCTTTGTCTTCTTAGTTCTGACATTATTCTATCTCTTGTTTTTTCTAACAACATTTTATTTTCATTTAGGCTTTGTTCTAATTCTTTTTTTACTTTTCCATAATCTTCTGGATGCAAATATTTAAAAGCTCCATCTTGTAATTTCATCTTCATATCATACATTCCAAGTTTGTGTGCAATTGGTGCATATAATTCTATTGTCTCTTTACTAATTGCAATTTGTCTGTCTCTTCTTAGATATTGTAAAGTTCTAACATTATGAAGTCTATCAGCTAATTTTAATATTATAACTCTAATATCTTTTTCCATTGCAATAAACATCTTTTTATAATTCTCTGCTTGTGCTTCTTCTACTGTTTTAAACAATTTACTTAATTTAGTTACCCCCTCTACAAGTGTTGCTGTGTCTTCTCCAAATCTCTCTTTAATGTCCTCATATGTTGCTTCTGTATCTTCAACCACATCATGGAGAAGTGCTGCACATATTGTTGTTGTATCTAATCCTAAACCTGCTAATATATATGCTACATTTAGTGGATGTATTATATATGGTTCTCCTGATTTTCTTTTTTGGTCTTTATGCATTTTTACAGCATATTCATATGCTTTTACTATTTTGTTTTTGTCAATAGCCCTATTTTTTATCTTTGCTTTATAAACAACATCTTTAATAGTTATATCTTTTGTATTATTCATAATTTTCTCCTATCCATATCTTCTTTTTTCTGAATAGTAACGACATACATTATGTATCATTTTATTGTTTAATAAAAATTCTCTTCCTTCTTTTTCTATGGACATATCTTTTACTTTATTGTCTAAACATTTACTACACACCATACAACTATTCTTTTCATTATTTAAAATTCTTGGTTCTTCCTTTTCCAAATCAAATGTAAATTCTTGCATAACCTCTGATAAAACAGGGCAAAATGTAGCTTTTAATCCATCTTCTTGCATCCATATTTGAAGCCCTCTTCCACCATTTTGACAGTAAACTTTATTTTCTTGCTTATATGTTTTCCACTCTTCATCATCTAAAAATATTTTAGGAGCTTTTATTTTCAAATTTTTCCTTATTGCTAAACGATTTATTTCTTTTACTATTTCCATCCATTTTCTTGGGGTTACATGATTTAATGGAATATCTCTTCCTTGCAAGGACTCGAAACTTCCTGCATGAAAAGTAAACCATTCTATTCCAAGTTTTGAATAAAACTCTATTATATCTTTATAATCATCTTGATTTATTTCCCATATAGTTGGCTGTATTTTTACAGTTATTCCTTTATTTAAACAATATTTAATAGCTTCGTTTATTTCATCTAGATTTATTTTATTACTTCCTTTTAAATACTGTAATTTCTTGTTGTCAATCGTATCTACACTAAAACTTATATAATTAATATTTCTACTTTCTATTCCTTCTGTTAATTTTTTCATGACTTCTATCCCATTATATCCTGATGTTGAAAACATTACTTTTTTTCCTGCTTTTATAAATTCTTTTGCAGCCTTATTGCAAAATTCAGTATCTACTGATACATCTGGATTTCCTAGTATATATGCATTTTTCAAATTAGGTAATTTTTCTATTATAATTTTTATTTGTTCTAAATTTCCCTGATAATCATTATGTCTTCTCCCATAACTTTCTTGAGTACATCCTATACAAGAACATGTACATTTCTTTCTTCCAAATGTTCCTGTATATAATGTTAATTCCTCAACCTTTTCCAACAAATTAATCTTGTCCATAAAAAACCTCCTAAACTTTTTCTTGTATTAGTTTATGAAGGCTATCCTAAATTTAGAACAAAAAAAATAAAAAGACTTTAGTTTTTACTAAAATCTTTTTCCATCTTTCCTATCTTCTCTTATCTATTGCATAACTACTTCCCATAACTGATTTAGCTGCATGTTTTACTTGTGCTCCTACTTCACCTATTTCTAGTATGTTATGAAATCTTCCTTTATCTGCAACAACAACTCCTATTGATACAGATGTTAATGGGAATTGTTCTATTATTCCTTTTCTATTTGCTACTTCTATATATCCTTTTTCAACATCTTCTTCAGTGAAATATCTTAATACATTTGCATCGAAATGAGATATTATATTTTGACATAATTTCTCACAATTAGTTCCTGGTACAATTGCTACAAAATCATCTCCACCAATATGTCCTACAAAAGTATTTTCTAATTCATTACTATTAACTGAATTTACAATTGTGTCTGCTGTAAATTCTATTATTTGATCTCCCTTTAAGAATCCATATACATCATTATATGCTTTAAAGTTATCTAAGTCTATATATAATACTGAGAAAGATTCTCCTCTTCCTATTCTTTTCTTTAATTCTGCATGTATCTGTACATTTCCTGGTAATCCTGTTAATGGACTTACTCTTCTATTACTTGAAAGAAGTCTATTCAAATTCTTTACAGTATAATATAAATATTGTTCATCTACTGGCTTCTTAATAAAATATTCTACTGATTCTCTAAGTATTCTTACTCTATGTTCTCTACTTCTTTTTGATGAAACTACAATTACTGGAGTTATAGTGTTATCCTCATCTTTTCTAATTTTTCTACATAAATCTATTACATCTCTATCTATAGCATCTTCATTTATTACAATTAAAGATGGGATATTTTTAAGTGCCAAATCTATTTGCTGTGTTTTTACACTAATAAATTTATATTCAGGGTCATTTCTAAATAGTTCCCTAAAGATAACAATTGAAGAGTCATCATCATCTATAATATATATCTCTTGTACCATTTGTTTGCTCCTTTATTTTATTTAGCTTTATTATATACAAAGATGTTTATATTTTTCAAGACTTTTTAACTTTTATTTTGTTTATTTTTTACAATTTTCTTCAATTCTATTTTCTTATTTAATATTTCTCTTATTTCTTTAGTATCTATAGCTGGGAAAGCCTTTTTTAATCTATATACATTTTTATATAATCTAAAGATTATTTTATTTCTCTTTTCATTTAGTTCTTCTACTATTTTTTGTACATTTTCAGTTATATCCACCTTTTCAGTGTTCTTTTCTGTCTCTTTTGCTATCTCTTTCAATTTTTCTTTTATTTCATTATTTAGTTCTTCTATTCTCTCTAATGCTGATTTTATATTTTTAACTTTAACAACACTTGTTATTACATCAACTAAAAATACCAAACTTACAATTGCTACTATGAAATGTAGCATATCTATATTTGTATTTTCTATAATTTTTTGCATAAATGGATGAATATATTTAACAAATACTACTCCTAATATTCCCCAATATATTGAGTTTGATAAACATATTCTTCCTTGGAAATTAATTTTATGGTCTGAATAATCCCAATATTTTGTGTGAAATATTTTTTCTAATAATACTCCTACAATATACTCCCAAAGTGTTAGTATTATTACTGAACTAATAAATAATAGAACAATATTATTTGAAAGTCCATTTAATACTGTAAACATTATCAATGCTCCAAAACCATATATTGGGCAAATTGGTCCTTTTAAAAATCCTGTATTTATTATTTTTTTCTCACTAACTGATCTAAATATTGATTCTACAACCCATCCTAAAAATGAATAAATTAAAAAATACGTTAATAGTAAAAATAATTTTTCTTCCATATCTTTCCTTTCAAAAACCTCCTACAAAAATTGTAGGAGGTCCTATTTTACTTATTTAACATAGCCGCAGCTGTTTCACTTACTCCACTTTCGTTATAAACTGTTACTTCTATTTTGTTTTCTCCATCATGCAATGCAAATTGATTATATTCAAATTGTTTTCTTTCCTCTATAGGATATGCTTGTTCTAGGTTAAATAAATATTTTTGATTTTCATCTTCATCTATTGTAACTTCTACTCTTGTGATTCCTTCATCATCAGAAGCTTTTACAACAAAGAAACTCTTTGAGTCATCTAGCGAAATTTCTACTGTTGGCTTTGTAACTCCTTTTACTTCTTGTTCTTTTGTCTCCATTGTGTTATTAACATCTACAACAGAAACTGTTAAAGTATGTTGTCCCATTGGAATTTCTATTGAATACTCTACATCCATATTATTTATATCAACTCTTTGTTCTTCTTCGTCATCCCATCTATATGTCATATAAGAAAGTTGATTTTTTCCACTTGCTGTAACTTTTAAATTACTTCCATCTACAGCAAAATCAATAGATATATCTCCTTCTCTTGTATACATTCTAGAATAATTTGTTTCTTTTCCATCTTGATCAACAGCATATACATTTAATGTATTATCTCCTGTTGGAATCTCTATTGTTTGACTTACACTCTTCTTTCCTGATGCATCTAATTCAACCTGCTCATCATTATTCCAACTATATGTTACTCTCTGTAAAGGAGTACTGTGACTTACTTCTAATTCTAATTGTGTCTCTGAAACTTCTTGAACTGAAATAGTTGGTTTTGCTTGGCTATTTCCTTTCTGAGTTCCTTGATACATAGAATATGAACCACTAGCTATCATTATTATACCAAAAACTATTAAAACAATAGCAAAAAATCGAACAATTTTCTCTATTTCTATTGTTCCCCCGCCACTGTTTCCCATACTATTTTTTTGTCTTTTTTCTTTTTTGGGCTTTGGAGGTTCAACACTTAATATTTGATTCAAACTCTTCACCTCTTTTGTCTACTATGCGAAAATTATATCATATGATATTTTAAATGTAAAGTGAAAAATATTCCTAAAAAATAATAAAAACGTTTATAAATATATTATAAACGTTTCTATTAAAATTTAAAATTAATTTTGTGTATATGGTAATAAAGCAATATGTCTTGCTCTTTTTATTGCTTTTGTTATATCTCTTTGATGTTTACTACAAGC
>CALXXB010000004.1 GCA_944392525.1 uncultured Clostridia bacterium
ACTGCTGCCATAATATCATATTGTCCTGATGCTAACATTCCTGTTCCAAATGTATATGCTGCTTTATTAATAGGTCCACCTAAATCCACTGCCATCATTCCGCCTAATATTAATCCTAATATTACTTTATTTGCACTTCCCATTGAAGATAAATAATTATTTATTGCTGTATTAAGTGCCCCTACATAAGGATTTATTAATAACATAAATGTTCCAATTATTAATATTCCAAACACAGGATATAAAAGAATTGTTTTTATACCTTCTATACTATCTGGTAAGTAACTACACAATTTCTTCAATCCTAAAACAATATATCCTCCTGCAAATCCTGCAATTAAAGCTCCTAAAAATCCAGAACTTACTAGTGTAATATCACTATTTGTAAGTGAACTAAAAGTCGTTCCTTGTACTGCCAAAATTCCACCTACAAATCCTACTGCTAAACCAGGTCTATCTGCAATACTCATTGCAATATAACCTGCAAGAATATATAACATTACATTAAATGCTGCATTACCTATTGTTTTGAAGAATGCTGCAATTGGTGTATTCATACCAAAGTTTGCTGGATTAATTGAATAATCATCTAATAAGAATGAAATAGCAATTAAAATTCCTCCACCAACAACAAATGGTAACATGTGTGTTACACCATTCATTAAGTGTTTATATATTTTTGTTCCTACCTTTTCTTTTCCTTCATCATTATCTTCATTTGCGTTTTTCGTATTTGAATGATATACTTTTGCATCTGATGATAATACATAATTAATTAGTTCTTTTGGTTTATTAATTCCGTCTGCAACTTTTGTTTTTACTAATTTCTTTCCATCAAATCTTGATAAATCAACTTTTGTGTCTGCTGCAATAATTATTCCTTTTGCATTTTTGATATCTTCTTTTGTAAATTTATTTTTTACACCTGATGATCCATGAGTTTCTACCTTTACTTTGTGTCCTAATTGTTCTCCCATTTGTTCTAAGGCTTCTGCTGCCATATATGTATGGGCAATTCCTGTTGGACAACTTGTGATTGCTAAAATTTCATAATGCTCATCTTCATTTTTTTCTTCACCTAATTTTTCTTTTTCTGCTTGATCTATACATTGTAGAAATTCTTTTGGTGATTTTGCATTATATAATGCTTGTCTAAAATTTGTATCCATTAATAGTGTAGATAATCTACTTAAAACTTCTAAATGTACATTATCTTCTGTATTTGGTGCTGCAATTAAAAATAATAATTTTGCTGGACTTCCATCTAATGAAGCAAAATCCACTCCATCTGGAACTACCATTGCAGCTAGTCCAGGTTTTGTTACTGCATCTGTCTTACCATGAGGAATTGCAATTCCTTCTCCAATTCCTGTTGTTCCTTCTTCTTCTCTTTTTAGTACTACTTTTTTGTACTCTTCTTTGTCTTTAATGTTTCCATTTTCCATCATTAAATCTATTAATTGGTCAATTGCTTCATTTTTGCTATTTGCCTTACCTTGTAGCATGATGGATTTTTCATTAAGTAAATCTGTAATTTTCATATTTTACCCCTTTCTTTTGTAATATTTTTATTATAAAAATTTAGCTTAAATTATGCTTAAATTTTTTATACAAAATAAATTAAACTAACTGTTTTAACAGTTCTTCTACATCGTCTTTAGTTGCAAGTTCTATTGAAAAAGCACTAGCACTTCCTGCTGCAACTCCTGTTTTTAATGCATATTCATAATCTTTTGTTTTATAGTATCCTGCTAAAAATCCTGCAACCATTGAATCACCTGAACCTACAGTGTTTACAATTTCACCTTTAGGTGCTTTTGAATATAATACTTTATCTTCTTTAGTTAATAATAGTGCTCCATCTTTTCCTAAAGATACTAAAATATTTTGTGCTCCAAGTTTTTTCAATTCTTTAGCTGCATTTACAATATCTTCTTTGTTTGAAATTTTACAATTTAGTGTTTCTTCTAATTCTTCTTTATTTGGCTTTATTAAAAAAGGATTATATTCTAATACATTCATTAATAACTCTTGTGTAGAATCTACAACAAATGTAATTCCTTTTTTACTAAGTTTTTTACATATTTCTCTATAGATATCCTTACTTATATTTTTAGGTACACTTCCTGATAAAACAACTACATCTTCTAAAGTAACTTTATCTAACTTATTAAATAATTCTTCAATATCTTTTTGAGCTATTTTAGCTCCCATTCCATTTAAAGCTGTTTCTTCTACTTTATTTCCACTAATAGAACTAACTTTAATATTAATTCTAGTAAACCCTTCTTCTACTTTAACAAAATCTGTTTTTACACCTTTTTCTTCTAATTTTTTAATTAATTCTTCTCCTGTAAATCCTGCTATAAAGCCTAGTGCTGTATTTTCTATTTCTAAGTTCTTTAGTACAATAGAAACATTAAGTCCTTTTCCACCTGGTAATATTGTTTCCGTTTTTGTTCTATTTATTTCACCAATTTTAAAATTTTCAACTTGTGTAATATAATCTAATGCAGGATTAAATGTTATTGTGTAAATCATTTTTTCCTCCTTGCCTCACTCTATAATAGCTATTTCTTACTTTACAATATTTTTTAATATAATTTTATTCTCAAAAAAACAAATATTAGTATAGCAAATCTTAAAATTTTCTTTTACTATATTAATTATATCCTAATTATCTCTTTTAAATCAAAAAAATATATAGTCTTGAGCTTTTAAGTTCGCCTTTCACATTTTTTATAATTAATCTGTTTCACTTAAATATATTAATAATATAACATATCATCTTTTTATAGTCAAACTTAGTTAGTACAAACTTTTAGTAAAAAATTTTAATAAAATTCCAATAAAGAATTCAGTTAAGATATAAAAAACGCATTATAAGAAATATTAAAACTTTAAAATATATTTTTCCATTTTTTATGATAAATATATACTAAAGTTTCACTTGAAATATTATAATATTTTTTAGCATTTCCATCTCCATGATATTGATCAACACAATATCTTGATACTTCTTGTTTAAATTCTTTTGAATATTTTATAAAAAACCCTCCTTACTAAACTATTTTGTTTAATAATTTGGGTTCAATTCATTTACTGTATCTCCTTTTGTGATCTTTTCAATCTTCTTTATATTTTGCTATTATAAATTTTATGACATCTTTTCTATTATTTTATCCATTCTATAATTCTTAGTTATATTACCATATTTATCAAATTTTCATAACTGTCCACTACATCATACTTAATATTTCCTTTACTTATTTCTTTAAAATGCTTTTTTGCACATTCTATTTTTGCCTTTTCTACTTCTCTTAATTCCAACGAATTCATACTTCCCTTAGTTTCAGCTATAAAATAAATATATTTAAAGTTCTTATTATCAAAAACTATCGCCCAGTCAGGATTATAACTTCCGACAGGTGTTGGTATTCTGAATCCATTTGGTAATTTAGCATATACAGTAACTTCTCCTTCTTCTAATTCTTTTGCAAATTTTCTCTCGTTTTCTGAATCTGTTATTAAATAATCATATATATTTTTTTTAACTTCTAATATGTTTTGACCTAATCTGCCTCCAACATTATTGATAGTAAAAATATCATTCTCATAAGTTTTATCAATTTTCTTATAAGTAATTCCATCTATTATTGTTGTTGCCTTTTCGGCATTAATTATATTTGAAGTTTTTCTTATGAACTCTTCTGGATTATACTTATATTGTGCAAATGTATCTGGTCGTATATTTGACAATATTCTTATTATTGTTTTTCTAGTTAATCCTGTATCTTTAGCCACACTTCCTATCAAGTCATATTTAGTAGTAACTGGAACAAAATCATCATATATTTCCGTTTTTGTATCCAATTGATGCATAGCATTTTCTTCTTTTAGTTGATTTACAGACATTTTTTCATCCTGTGTCCCTGTAGTTATCCTTACTCTCATTTTTGATATCTTTAAATTCTCATCTAAATTCTTTATTGCCTTTTCTACTAATTCGTCTGAATCGAAATTAACTTCATAGATTGTTTTTACATTAATTTTCTTCCATAGTTCTTGAAATTCTTTTTTATTAAAATTCTCGTTTGGTATTAATCTTTTTATATTATTTTTATTTTCATTTTCTATAGGAATTTCAATTGTAGTAAATAATCTTTTCATTAAATTAGTATACCCTTTTTCAAATCCATTCAATACTTCTGGTATTTTTAATTGATTATTCCCTAGATCATTTTTTAATTTCTGAGTTATATTGCCTTTACTGTCCACGTAATCATTTTCAAGACAGCTTATCAAAATCTGTGTATATATAGTCTGATCTAACTTTATTTCCTTTCCGTATTCATTTCTTATAACTTTATTATCAAATAAATCCAGTGTTAATTTTGTTGCAACTTTTCTTGATAAATTTTCTGAAATCTCTTTCTGAAGTGAATTTGCAAATGATTCATAACTTTCACTAGCTATTACAGTTAAATTATTAATTTTAAAGAAATCATCTTCTAGAACAGATTCATCCATTCTATCGCCATTTTCATTTACGCAAATACGTAGTCCTCTTCCTATTTCCTGTCTTTTACTAATTTCTGAATTGCTCTTTTTTAATGTACATATTTGAAATATATTAGGATTATCCCACCCTTCTCTTAAAGCTGAATGAGAAAATATAAATCTAACCGGCTCTTCTATTGATAGTAATCTTTCTTTATCTTTCATTATTAAATCATAAGCATCTTCATCTGAGCTGGTACCTTCTTTTTTATCATCTATCTTTGAATCTATATATACATATTCATCTTCACGCTTCCCCTTTGAGGCTTTTTTGTCTATTGAAAAATATCCTGCATGCACTTTTTTATCTCTTAAATAATCTAAATAATTTCTATAATCATCATCTATAAAATTATAATACTCGTTAAATATATTATTATATTCTTCTTCAAATATTTTAGCATATTCTCCATCTTGTGCATTATTATTTTTATCATATTTTTTATATTTAGCAACTTCATCTATAAAAAACAATGATAAAACTTTAATACCCAGTTTATGATATTCTCTTTCCTTTTCAAAATGAGATTTTATTGTCTCCCTTATTTGTATTCTTGTCATATAACTTTCTTCCGCATCTCCAAATACTTGTCCTGTCAGTATTTCTTTACCATTTGAAAATTTTACTATATCATAATTTTCATTTCTTGCATCAATATCACTTACTACATACCCTTTATATTCTTCTAGCCCTCCAGATAATTCGTACAAATTATCTTTTTCTTTTATTTTTTTCATAGCTCTTCTAGTTCCAACACTCGACTTCACTTCGATCTCCATTATTGCAACTGGTGATTTTCTGCTAATTTCTACACTTTCTAAATATAAATATGTATTTTCTGATTTATTATTTAAAATTTCTATTCCCTTTACATTTATTTTTTTTACTAATTTCTGATTATATGCATCTACTGCATCTAATCTATATATTAAATTATATTTAAATTTTTCTTTATGTGTCGCAGAATATCTTAAAGTAAACAATGGATTGAATTCTCTTAACAATTCCTCTGTTTTTCCCATTTTTTGAGGTTCATCTATTATTAATATTGGATTTGTGGCTTTTAATACGTCTATAGGCCTTCTTGATTGTAACTCATCTAGCTCTTCATATATTCTCCTATTCGCTTTAGACCTTGCGTTAAAAGCTTGGTAATTTATAATCATAACTTGAATATTAGCATCTTCAGCGAAATTATTTATATTTGCAATATTTGATGAATTAGCAGAATTATATACAAAGTACCTTATTTTTTGATGATATAACTCTTGAAAATGCTCCTCTGTTATTTGAAATGATTTTAGAACACCTTCTCTTATTGCAATACTTGGTACCATAACTATAAATTTACTCCAACCATATGCTTTGTTTAATTCATACATTGTTTTTATATATGTATATGTTTTTCCTGTACCAGTTTCCATTTCTATAGAAAAATTTGTAACCCCCTGATTATCAGTATAATCTATATCATTTAAACTTTGAACTCTTCTTATATTAGCTCTTAACTCTTTCTCTGTTAATTCTATTTTTTTGTTTCCAAACGCAATAATATCTTCATCAATATTTTCTTCCCATATTGTACCTTCATTTCTAATGTATGTTATCCTATTTAGTATTTCTCTTCTATCTCCCTTTGTTTGACCTTCAAAACATTTTACTACTGATTCTGCTGCATCTTCTTGATATTGTTGCTTCTTAAATTTTAGTTTCATCTTCTTACCTCTATTTCTTAAAAATCCTTTTATTTTCTATATCTTTATTTGATAACTTTTATATTATCTTTTTATTTATCATATTATATTTATCTCTGTATCTGGTGATAACTTCTTTATTCTCTCATATATATTTATTTTATCATTATCATTTTCAAATGATTTTTCATAAAACACTATTTTTAATGGTTTAGTCTCACATATTTTATCTAAGATATTAATATCTATTTCATTATCAAAACAAGCTACTAAAGAGTTATCCTCCACAAAAAACACTTTATTTTTTAATATTTTCTTTTCCTCAATCTTTAAATCTAATCTCAAGCCCAAGTCTAATATTACTTGTGTTAGCAAATCCTCAGGACTCCTATCAACCTTTATATTAGATTCAAACATACTTAATTGATTTTGTTTTAAATTATCAGGTGTATAATATACATCTTTCATATTTGAAGAATCTACTTTATAAACTCTAAAACCATAATCTATATTCGCATTTGTTTCTTCTTTTATTTTCTTTGCTGCTCGTTTTATTCTTTCCTCTCCTATATCACAAATTGTTTTATATCCACTTTTATACGCTTCTGATTTTTCATCACATTTTTCTGGTAATTGAATTAATATAAACTTTCTTTTTCCAGCATCTTTTGAATTCATCTCCATAATTGTATGTGCTGTTGTCGCTGAACCAGAAAAGAAATCCATTATTATATCATCTTTTTCTGAAGATATTTCTATCAATATTTTTATAAACTCTATAGGTTTTGGATTATCAAAAATCCCTTTTTCATTAAACAATTCTTTTAATTGTAATGAACCTTTTTTGTTCCCTTCTATATTTTGAAATAAATTGGATATTTTTTTTGTTCTTCCTTCCAAATAATACTTTACATAAGGTATCCAGTTTGATTTTCTTATTCCATCTATAATAATATCTTCATCATTTTCTATATGTTTCCATTGGATCATATTCTCTTGTTCTAATTTATAATACGATTCCTTTCCTACTCTCCATCTACTCAAATAATTTGTTGGCCCAAATGGATATACAATACTTTTATCTGGAGCTTGTATTCCATAAAACATATTGGGCCTATCTTCTTTTCTGTCTGCGTTTCCAGTTTTTCTAAGTTGTAAAAGAGAGTATCTTCCTTTTTCGTCCTTATCCTTAAATCTTTTCATATCTTCATTATTTAGTAATATTCCTTTTAATTTAAATTCTGAACTTTTAGAATATACTAAACAATAGTCTAGAGAACTTCCTAATTTATTAGCATCTTGTCCCGTCGTCGTCCCTGTTGCTCTGCATATATTTCCAATAAAATTTGATTCTCCAAATATTTCATTACAAATTTTCTTTAAGTTGTCAACTTCGTTGTCATCTATACTTATAAAAATTACTCCATCGTCACTTAATAAATTTCTTGCTAGCTTCAACCTAGGATATAACATTGATAGCCAATCACTATGAAATCTTCCATTTGACTCAGGATTTGTAATCAATTTGTTTTCATTCTCATCAATTTGTCCACTTATTTCTAATTCAATATTTCGATTTCTATTAAAATTATCATTATATATAAAATCATTTCCTGTATTATATGGAGGATCTATATATATACATTTTATTTTTTTTAAATACGAATTTTGAAGTATTTTTAATGCTTCTAAATTATCCCCTTCTATATAGATATTTTGAGTACTATCAAAATCTACTGATTTTTCCTTTAATGGTCTCAATGTATTAGTAGTAGGAATATTTGCAGTCAATATAGCTTCTCTTTTACCTGGCCATGTTAATTCATATTTTTCCTTTGAGTTTTCTACTATTTCATTTGACAATTCTTGCTTCAATAATTCAAAATCAATTTTCTTTCCTTTTTCACTTTCAACTATTACGTTTGGAAATCTTCTTGAAACATATTCTATATTATCTTCAAGTATATCATCACTTGTAAACTTTAATTTTTTTATTAAAGAGTCTTGTGTGTGTGTGTGTGTGTGTGTGTGTGTGTGTGTGTGTACAGCCCCAAGGTTTTCAGACATTTTATATTTCATTTTTTTCTCCTTACCGTTTTTAAATTTTAAATAACATTTACTTCCGTCTCTGGTGACATTTTCTTTATTTTTTCATAAATATTTATTTTGTCATTATCATTTTCAAAAGATTTTTCCTGAAAAACGATTCTTAAAGGATCAATTTTACAAATCTCATCTATTATATCAATGTTTATTTTATCATCAAAACATGCCACCAATGAATTATTTTCTACAAAATATATTTCATTCCCCATTATTTTCTTTTTTTCAACTTTTAAATCCAATGTTAATCCCAAGTCTAATATCACTTGTGTTAGTATATCATCCGAATTTCTATCTTCTTTTATATTAGACTCAAACATACTTAATTGGGTTTGTTTCAATTCATTTGGTTTATAATATATATCTTTCATATTAGAAGAATCTATTTCATATACTCTAAAGCCATAATCAATATTGGCATTCGTCTCCCTTTTAATGTTATTTGCAGCTCTTCTAATTCTTTCTTCTCCTATGTCACAAATTGTTCTATATCCTTCTTTATACGCCTGAGATTTTTCATTACATTTTTCTGGCAGTTGAACCATTATAAATTTTCTTTTTCCTTCGTCCTCACTATTTAATTGCATACATGCATGAGCCGCAGTTGCAGATCCAGAAAAGAAATCAACAACTATATAATCATTTCCTTTAATAAGACTTATAACTTTTTTTATTAAATATAATGGTTTAGCATAATTAAAAATAGAATCCAAAGAGAGCTTCTTTAATTCTCTGGCACTATTATCATAATTTATTTCTTTTTCTAGCCATAAACTTTTTACTTTTAGTGTTTTATTATCATCTAAATAATCCTTTTGAAATACATCATATCTATCTTTTACCTGCTTCACTACTAATTCATTTTTTTGTTTTAGTATTTTATTTTTGCTCCATCTCCAAGTTCCCAATACTCCATTTTCGAATTTAGGAATTATTTCATAATCATCATCTCGCCTTCTTTCCAAATAGAATTCATCTTTTTCTTTAGAATAATAAATTGGAAAATGTAAAGTTGGAGATTCTTCAGCTGTTGCTCGGCCCCCTCTTAGCCTTAACCCTAAAAGTCTATATGCTCCTCGTTCATCTTTGTATTTATATTCTTTTTTATGCTCATCATCCATCTTTTCACCATTTATAGAACATTTGCTTTTACTTTTACAGTATATTAATATATATTCATGAGTTAACGCTACTAATTCAGTTGACTGTCTACCTCTTGGATTAGAATAAATCGGTATATTAGCCACAAAATTACCTTCACCATATATTTCATCGCACATCTTCTTTAAATTTTCAATTTCATTATCATCTATTGATATAAAAATTAGTCCATCACTACTTAGTAAATTTCTAGATAATTTCAGTCTAGGATACATCATTGATAACCAATCACTGTGAAATCTCCCATTTGACTCGTTATTAGTAATTAACCTATTATTATATTCATCGATTTGTCCACTATCTTCTAGTTCTTTATCTGCGTTTCTTCTAAATTTGTCACTATATAAAAAATCATTTCCAGTATTATAAGGTGGATCTATATATATACATTTTACCTTTCCTAGATAAGATTCTTGAAGTATTTTCAATGCCTCTAAGTTATCCCCTTCAATATAAACATTTTGTGTCTTTTCAAAATCCACTGATTTTTTCCTTATAGGTCTTAAAGTCTTTGTTGTTGGTTTATTAGCAGTTAATATTGAGTCTTTTTTCCCCGGCCATGTTAATTCATATTTTTCTTTAGGATATTCAATGATATCTTTAGATAACTCTTGTTTTAACAATTCAAAATCTATGCTTTTGCCTTTTTCGCCTTCTACAATAACATTTGGAAACAACTTTCCTATTTTTTCTATATTTTCTTCTACAATATCTACTGATTTTAAATCTAATTTGTTTACTTCTATATCATTCATTATTATTTAACTCCCTCAAAATCTCTTTTAATTTTATTAATTGTTGATTGTATTCAACTTTTCTGTTAAATTGTATTTCTTTTCTTATTTTATTTTTTAGTTGTTTAATTTGTTTTTCTATACTTTTAGATTTTTTAAATTTATTTATTTGTAATTCTAAATCACTTTTATTATCTTTTATTTTTATTACTTTCCTGACTAAGTTTTCATATACCGCTTTCAAATTTATTCCTTTTATTTCAAAATTTACATTCTCGTTCCATTCTGTACTAAAAACTTCGTTATTATACTCTATATAATATATTGTATCATTATTGTGATTTACTTCAAATAATATTGGATACATAATATTCTTCTGTATAATTTCTAAAACATTTTTGCAATCATACTTTTCCTTTAAATAAATTTTGAAAACTTCTATTTCTTCTACATCGTCTGTTTTTTCTATATTTACCTTTTCTTCTGATATTTTATATTCCCATATTATTTTTTCTACTTTGCTTGATAATTCCTGTTTTATTTTAGCTGGTATATTTATTCTGTTATAAAAGGTCTTTTTAGGAATATTTTTATTTACTTCACAATTTTTAGGCAATTTGATCATCTTATATGATTACTACAAATGCTATCAATTCGAAGTCTTCTAAACCTTTTATTTCATTTGAAAGCATTGTAGTCCCTCCTTTTCTAAATAAACTATCAATATCAGATTCTTCTTTTACCGCTACTATTGATTCTATTGATTTATTCAACAAATCTGAATATTTTTTCATGTTCAATCCATCATTTGTATCTTCATTAAATTTTCTATATGCTTCTTTTATTGGTTCAACTTTATTTCTGGTCATATATCTTAATAAATCCAATGTGTTTTTTACATTCAAATGGTTAGATAAAATTTTTCCATCTTCACCTATATACACTATATAAAACGGATGTAATTGATTTGCATTTTGAATATTAATATCTTCATTTATATTTTTCAATATAAATATTACTCCTTTATTTATTCCATTAGCTTCGTCCGATTTAACTACTGTATGCATTCCATTGACAACTTTATCAAGTCCACCATTTTTATTTATATACTCTACTAGATCCATTCTAAAATCATTTAACCCTAAGTCTGTAATAGATACTCCTGTATTCATATCTTCTAAATCTACAACTTCTTCTTTTAACTTTTGAAGTTGTACTTTTCTATATTCCATATCACTTGACTTATTTGTCAATACATTATCTTCACCAGTTGCTGATATGTCTAACATGTACATTCTATTCTCTACTCTATTTTTTAAATTTATATAATCATCTAAATTCATATTTGGCCAAAAATTAACTAATTGAATAACTTTATTTTTAGAACCTATTCTGTCTATTCTTCCAAATCTTTGTATAATTCTAACAGGATTCCAATGTATATCATAATTTATTAAATAATCACAATCTTGTAAATTTTGGCCTTCACTAATACAATCAGTTGCTACTAGTATATCTATTTCCTTATCTGCATCCCCAAATAGTGTTTCTCTATTCTTAGATATCGGAGAAAAGTTGATTAACAAATTATTAAAATCTTTGCTTGTATCATATGTGCATTTATTATTTCCACTTCCACTTATTAATGCTGTTTCCACATTACATTCTAATTTAAAAACTTTACTTATATTTTCATAAATATAGTTTGCAGTATCTGCAAAAGCACTAAATACTATTACTTTTTTATTTTCTTCATTTATTGGATTTTCTATTTTATTCCTTATTGTATTTACTAATTCTAGAAGTTTTAAATCATTTTCCGGCTTAATTTTTTTAAACTCATTTAATAAAAACTCAAATACTTTTTTATCATTTGTTAAATCTTCTTTCCATCCTATTGTATTCATGTCTCTTAAGTTTATTTTTACTTTACCACCAATATCAAAGTCATTATCCAGTAGTTCCTCTATATCATCTTCCTCATCATAATTACTTACATCAAAATTACTAAATTGTTTGTCTGTTCCAATTTTTTCAAAATCATCTATAGAATCTATTGTTGAATTAATTAATTCTAATATTTTACTTATAGTGATTCTAAAAGAATCTACTGAGCTTTCCAATCTTTTTAATAAATTAATCCTCATTAATTTCTGTAAACTTTTTTCTCTATCTGCCTGTCTTAATCTTACCGTTCCCTCTTTTACTTTCGTATCATATATTTCTTCATATTTATTAATATTTTGGGGTAAAATATAGTCAAATGGCGAATACACGCTCATGTTAAGTTTAACTAACATGTTGTATATATCTTTAATGGAAATAAATCCATCAATATTAGTTAATTCTGTTGTTTTATTAATAGGTTTTAGTCTCGTTGGGAAATTACCTATTTTATTTATATCATAGTATTTCTCTATATGTTTTCTACTTCTCGCTATCGTCACACTATCCAATAATTTAAAAAATTCAAAATCTTCATTTAATTTTTTTAACAAACTTTCAGATGTTCTCTCCTCTGTGGGAAGTTTTGACCATTCGTTAAATGCTGTTTGTGCATTTTTTAATATTGTATCTATTGACTTTGTCTTACTTATTTTTTCATCAATAACATCTGTATTTCCTTCATATGCTAATGCTAATTGATTTTTTAAATCCGTAAATCTATTATTAACTGGAGTCGCAGATAACATTAATACTTTAGTTTTTACTCCCGCTTTCATTACTTCATTTAATAATCTTGTATATCTTGTTTCTCTATCTCTTCTAGCATTATTATTTCTAAAATTGTGTGATTCATCTATTACTACTAAATCATAATTTCCCCAATTTATTCTAGATAAATCATTCCCATTTGAATATCCTTTATGTCTTGACAAATCGGTATGGAAAAGTACATCATAATTAAATCTATCTTTTTGCAAAATATTATCTTTATAATTTGCTTTATATGTATTCCAGTTTTCAGAAAGTTTCTTTGGACATAATACCAATATACTCTTATTACGTTCCTGATAATATTTTATTACCGCTAATGCTGTAAAAGTTTTTCCTAATCCCACACTATCTGCCAAAATACATCCATTATATTTCTCTAATTTATTTATTAATCCTAGTACCGCATCTTTTTGGAAATCATATAATGTATTCCATATAACTGACTCTTTGAATCCAGTCTTTTCATTTGCCAAATCATCTTCTGAGACATCAATTAAAAACTCATTAAATATATTATATAATATTATATAATATATAAACTGAGGTGAATTTTCTTTATATAAATTAGCTATAAAATCTATTACTTCATCTGTAACATCTTTTAAACTATTTTCATTATTCCATAATTCTTCAAAAGCATCAAGATAATACTTAGTTGTTTGATAATTATCATCTATTTTTGTTATAGGGCTAAATATTGCATTATTCTTTTGATATCCAAGTCCGGCAGATGACATTTCCTCTACATTTAAATATGTCACTCTATCATTAATGTTCATAAACTTCTGAATTGGATTATTATTTATATTGCTTTTAAATTTTGCTTTTTCTTTTATCCATTTTGCACATTCTTTTGCTATTGCTTTTCCATTTAGTTTATTTTTTAATTTGATCTCAAATTCGCTTCCAGCAACGCTCTTCTCTCTTTTATAATTATCTATTTCAAATAATCTTTCTTGTTTTTCTTCTTTCTCCTTTTTTATAAAAGTAGGATTTGTAAAAATAAAATCTAATTCTTCTATATGTGATAATTCTTTTTTTAATTCTTCATAACTATACATTGAAAAAACAGCAGACGCAATATAGCATTTATCGCTTTCTTTTAATTCTGCTTTTAAATCATCACCAAATTTATCAATTCTATTGTCAATTACTTTCATAATATCCCCCAAAAAGATTATCTTATATTTACTTATTTTATATCACAAAATAACATATTCTACAAGAAATCCACATTATTTTACAAATTTCTTTTATTTTTTCTAGTTATATTTTCTATTAATTAAATTTATAAAACATCTATCAGTATAAATTCATTTATAACTTAAACAAAAAAGCCTTAACGAATAAATTTCATTAAAGCTTTTAAAATATAATTAATTACTTATTTAAATTCAAATGATATAACACATCTAAAGCATTTGTATTGCTACTAATATATTTTTTTTCTACACTAAATCGACTTTTCCATATTTTTAATATTTTTTCATCTAAATTAGTTAATCTGCTAAAATCTGTCTCATATTTTACTTTAAGTTCCTGATTGCTTTGTGAATATTCTAATATTTTTTTTCTTCTATAAACTTCTGGATTCTTTATTTGTATTTTATTTATTATTGAAAGTTCTAAATATATCCACGGAGACATTGTATAACTTTTTCCTTCTATCTGTTCTTCTATTTTTGGTATTGATTCATCCGTATTAATAAATAATATACATTCGGATAAGTCAATCATTTTCATAATTGATACTGCTAACATAGAATGGACATGACTTGTTGAAAAGTTTCTTTTGGGATATGAAAAAGTATTTCCATCTTCATTCAAGCAATATTTTTCATCTATTTTGCGTAACAAATCATCGGCTTGTCCCCACAATACCTCATCAAAAAACACTTTAAGTCCTAATTCGCTATTTAACCATCCTGCAATGGCTTTTACTAAATCTGCATCATTATGTGAGTACGAGATAAAAATATCCGCTTTTTCTTTTTTAAATAATTCATCTTCTACCCTATTTCCATCTATAATCCCATCTTTTATATATTTACTTAAAAGTTCTTGTACTGACTTTTTATCTTGTTTTATCATTGAACTTCCTATTAAATGGTATTCATCAAATTTATTCTCAAAAAAATCTTTTGTAATCCTTAAATTAAATCCCCTATACATTTTTACCTCACAATTCTAAAATATTTATTTCATTTTTCGCTGATTTTCTAACAACAATATGAATATTAGAGTTAATAAAGTTTTCATTAAATTTTATTAACTGAACCATTAACTCCAAAATTGTTTGTTCACTTTTATTAGGTCCAGTATTACCACCACCAATTATTGGCAAAATTAATTCTTTTCCATTTCCATACACATTATGATATTCAATTAATTTTTGTATAACTGAAATTTGATCCTGTTCTGTATATTGTTCATGCAAATTTTCATCTAGTTTGCATAAACCTAATAAATAATAGTTGCATTCTTGCAAATTATATTCTACCACTGTTCCTACCGGATATCTTTTTAAATTTCCTTGTCTCTTTTCTTGCCTGTTTAATTGTTCAAAACATAAATTTTGCTTATCTAATATTTTTTGTATCTTCTTATTAAGAGTCTCCTGACTTATATTCTCTTTTTCTTCTATTTTCTTAATTACTTTTCCATGTAATTTATCTGATGAAATTAATCCGTTATTAACTTCTGTATCAAAACATCTATTAGCTGAAATTGCTATTATTTTGTCTTTTGACTCATATTTTTCAGATAATATGTCTCCAAATTCAACCGTTACTTTTTTACCATTTTTACATAAAATATCATTTTTATTTTTAACAAATACAGCAATTACTGCAGGAAGAAACGTAAAAAAAACTATAAGTAATAATATTATTACTGCATTTTTAATTCCGTTTATATATTCATTTATCGGAATAAATATTGAAATTGCACCTATCATGGAAAAAACCAAAGAAATACATTTTATCCATGAATTGATAATATAATTAAAATTAGTTTTTATTCTATTTATCATTTCTACACTCCTAACTTTTTATATACAGAATCATTCCATCTGTAAGCACCCGTTTCTCCATTTTTTCTATGTTCTTCATGGCATTGTGGCCAATTATCCATAGAATAAACTATTACATCCTTCTTATAAGGTATATGTATGGCTAATGCATCTCTCGCTATTGGCGGGCAATATTGTTCATCACATACTTTTTTTCCATTTAAGTTAACTACTATAATAGGTAAATCCATTCCTATGGCTGTTTCAATTTCCCATCTCACAAATTTATATAAATTTTTAGTATGTTCACCAACTAATAAAATAAATATTTTTGCATTATCCATTCTTTCTTTCAATTTTCTTTTTATCGTTTCCTCACTACTTGTATCTCTTGCATTGTTTAATTCATGAGCATCATAAAAATTAAAGTCTATATTATCATTTTGTTTCCAACCTCTCATATATCTATAAGCCCACATATCATTATCTCCATCAAAAGCAACATATGTTTTATTTCTATATGGCATATACATCATTCCTCCTTTAATGATTATTGTTTTATTATATTACCTTTCCAAATTTTTTTACAGAGCAAAAGTGACTCAATTTAGCAATTTTTTTGTTAAATTGAGTCACTTTGTGTCATTTTATTATAAATTTCATCTATATTCCCATATTTAAAGTTTTTATTTATTATATTAACAACTTTTGTTTTTTCTTTTAAATCTATTTTTTCGCTTTTAAAAAATCTATCTGATATCTCTATATAATCTTCTTCGGTTATTTCTTTTATTTCAAAAAAGTTATCAAGGCTAATATGAAAAAGTTTAGCTATTTTTATTGCATCTGTTACTGTCATACTTCTTTTCCTTCGTTCCCAGCTTGATACTTTTGATCTACTAATATCTAATTTTTCTGCAAATTGTTCTTGTGTTAGTTTATTACTTTTTCTTAATCTTCTTATTTTTTCTGATACAAATACTTCCATAATTATCTCCCATATATTTTATAACATACATTTTTTGAAAAATTTGTCGAAATTTGTAAATTGTTGTGTTTTTTATTAAACTATAAAAACATTATTGCAACATTTATTTTTTAGACTTTTTTATCCTTTTATTGTATTATTAGTATAGGAGTAAAATATGGAAGAAGATAAAAGATTATATAAAGAATTTTTAGATGGAAATAATGAAGCTTTTAATGCAATAATAAGTAAGTATGAGAAAAATCTTATTTACTTTATAACACGATATGTAAAAGATATAGATGTAGCACAAGATATTTACCAAGATACGGTAATGTATTTATTAGAACATAAAGAAAAATATGATGATAAGTATTCTCTAAAAGCTTATCTTTATCTAATTGCTAAATCACGTGCTATAAATTATTTAAACAGTAAGAAAAGAAATGTACCAATAGAAAATTATGAAAATACTTTGCAAGAAGAAAAACTTCTAGAAGACATTATCTTTTCTAAAGAAAGACAAAAGAAAATAAAAAAAGTAATTAGAAAAATGAAACCAGAATATCAGTTAGTAATTTACTTAACTAAAATAGAAGGATTATCTTATAAAGAAACTGGAATCATTATGGATAAGTCAGAAAAACAGATAAAAAATTTAGTATTTAATGCCACTAAAAAGTTAAAGAAATTACTAGTACAAGAAAAAATAATTGAAATAAAAAATAATAAAATTATAAGACTACTTTTATGGTTTATCATAATTACAGTTGCTATATCTTCATTAACATATGCAGGATTTGTTATCTATGAAAAATATAAAGCCAGTTTAATGCCTACATATACAAATAAATTTGATAATAGTGAAAAAAATAATATGTGGATTTGTACCTTTAATCTTGCTTGGAATGAATTCATGGATCAAAGATTTGGTGGTCCTGTAGAATTTAAAGAAGGTAACTCTGAATTAGTAAATTCTTTAAATCAAAAAGATTTTACTAAAGACCAATTATCTTCTGATGATTATTATATAAAAGTAGCTGAAACATCTCCTGAATTAAAAGAAGTAATTAAAACTGATATACAAAATAAATTTAACATAGACGAAAGCTCTTCATTAGATAAGATTAACTTTAATTTACCAAACAGTTATACAATTTACTCTTTCCTATATAAGAAATTTACATTTCCAGAGCCTTTTGATATACTTCTTCCTGACAAATTTGCAAACTCAGAAGAAAATGTTAAATACTTTGGAATTGATAGTTCTTCTTCTAATGATTTAAGAGACAATGTCGAAGTTTTATTCTATGATGATAACGATAATTTTGCTGTAAAATTAAAAACAGTAAATAATGAAGATGTTATCTTGGCTAGAATAGAAAATAGTAATTCTTTTGAAGAAACATATAATGAAATTAAAGAAAAAGAATCTTCTGAAACTAACCATACTTTTGGAGAATCTGATACATTAAAAATACCAAACTTAATTGTAAATACTTCTATTAGCTATGATGAATTGTGTTATAAAGAATTAAAACAAAATGCTAATAATATAGATTATATAACTTCTGCTGTTCAAACAGTTAATTTCACATTAAATAATGAAGGTGGAGAAGTTTTAAGCAACAGTGTTGCACAAGATATCACTAGAGAAAACAAAACTATAAAAAGATTTTTCGATTTTACAGATGAATTTTGCTTATTTTTAAAAGAATCAGATAAAGAAAAACCATATTTAGCACTAAAAGTAGATAATACAGATTTAATGGAAGAAACTAAATAAAGAGGGTGTTATTATGAAAAAATTAGGAATTATTTTTATTATAATTTTATTTATCGTTCTAATATTAGTATTTATCTTTTATAATTTTTATATAAAAGATTCTAATAATAATGTAAGTAATAACACAGATATCAACAACACTATTACCCCAGCATCTACAGAAGAAAAATCACTTGAAGATTTACCTATAGAATATTCTTTAGATGATGCAATTTCTGACGGATGTTTTACTTGTGGATATAACTCAAATTATAATGAAGAGAAACTAGAACGTTTTATCTCTAACATAGAAAACAAAATACCTGATAAAATAAGAATTGCTTTTTCAACACCTGAAGGAGATACTATTTTAATTGATATCATTTTATCTGATGATGGAAATATATTATTTAGACAAGATAACAGAAGAGATAATTTTTCATCTGAAGAAGATAGAATTATTTCAGAACAAACTCTATCTGTTAATGATTATAGAATTGTAGAAGATATTTTAGGCGAAAGTAAAACTCTTTATTTTGAAAATAGAAACGAAGATTTCTCTAGTAGAATATTTATTTGTAGTTGTTTCTATAATATTTCTTATAATTCTAATTTTGAACTAATTTTTAGAGCAAGAAAAGATTTAGGAATAAAAACAGTAATAGAAAAAGGAACTTACTTAGATTACAATATTTATACTTTTGGAGGAGATGTATTTGTAAAAATCAATAATGAAGAATTGCCGTTAGAAGATGCTATAAAACAAAACAAGTTAAACCCTCAAGACATTATAGATAATTGTACAATAGATGTAAAAGAAAATAGAAATAATGTTAATTCTGATGAAGCAAGTGATGGAGGAACACGTATCTATAGATATCCATCCGCTTCTCCTGAAGGTTATTCTATAATAAAACGCCACACACTTGATGGAAATAGAGATTTATATATTGGAGTTCCATATATGGATTTCACTAATATAAAGAATTAAGACAGGATTTATTCCTGTCTTCTATTCATCATAATTCCATAAACCTAATTTTCCTTTTACCTCTATTGGTTTATCAAACTTTTCTTTTAATTCAACTTGCCATGCATAGTCTTCTTTAAATATGCTTTTAGTATAAACTTTTAATCTTTCTTCAAAGAATTTAGGAGTTGTTTTTATACAATCTGTAAGTTCTACCTTTCCAATAATCTTTCCTAATGGCATATCCTTTAAATAACCTTTTAGTCTTTCATAAGCTTCTCTATCAATAGACTTACCTGCATGGATTAATAAATCTCCTCTATATTTCGTTTTCCAACTTCTAAATTCAAATCTTTTGTAACCTTCAATTATCAAACTTGCCCATGGCTGTTTAATTGTTAATACTTTCATTATATTTCTCTCATTTTATTATTTTAAAGCAGTTTAATTAATAATTTTAAAATCTATATTCCTTATCAATACTCCAACATACTTTTACTAAAATCTTATCTATATTTTCTTTTACCAAATCTTTATTAATAATATTATTAAACTCTTTATTTGATATTCTCTCTAAGTCAGTATTTATATTTAAATTTGTAGATAATGCTTTAATATAATCTTCATTTAAAAACTCTAATGTATCTTTTATATCAATTACCATATTTTTTGATATATCTTTATAACAAACACATAATAGTTTTTGGTACAAATCATTATTTAAAACCTCTTCCTTATTCTTCTTTAAAAATCTAATAAAATCATTATAATTAAATTGACATTCATTTCCTTCTAAGTAATAAATTGCAAATAATAAATATGTCAATATAGATTTATTCTCTTGCTTAATAAATTCATTAAAGTATTCTTTTATCTTATTTTCTACAATGCTATCTTCAGGTAAATTGTATTTTTCATCTAACCAAGATACTCCTGAATATTCTCTATTTTCTATATTATTGTCTCTTCTTATAAAACTAGGTATATCTAAACTATCTTTTCTATGCTCAGCATACTCAAAAACCTCATCTTCTTCATCCTCATCATATTCAAAAGCTTGATCTGCTCCTAAATTTGAAAACATATCCCAAACTTTATTCAAAACTCTTCCTCTTCTAGTTTTTAAAACTTTATCACTTAATGTTGTTTGTTCATATTTAGGAACTTCTAATATCTTGTTGTTTCTCTCATACACTGTTAAGAAAGTTGTATATTTTGAATTTATATTATATTTTTTAGAAATCTCAATTATCATTTTTTTATAATTTTCTATCTTTTCAATATCATCTGATTTTCTAATATATTCTTCTAGTCTTTCAATCTCTTGTTTTTCAAATAACAACTCTAAATCAACTCTTGACTTCTTAATATTTTCCTTATTAATTACCCAAACATACTCTTTATTAAGTATCTTTCCTTTTAACTTTATATCATCTTTTAGATCCTCTATTTTTGCAAAAACATTATAATATTCATAATTAAATAGTGTTGTATTTTCTCTTATTTCATCTAGCAATTTATTTTGTCCATAATCAATTTTTATTTCTTCTAAAAGAGGTGTTTGAATTCTAGCAAAAGTTCTTATTATCTTATCATCAATTCTTTCTTTAGGTTTAATTAATTCTGCTTTTCCATTTCCTACTTTTGCTAATTCTCTAATAAAATACGCATTTACATTAAAATCTATTCCAAAAGGAAATATTCTACTATTATTTACATTATTTTGTACATAATTTATTATTTGAGCCTCATTTCCAACCTGTCCATCTGTAAATAATAATATTATTTTACTTGCATCTTTTTCATATAAAGCAAACTTTAATGGATTCAATATTTCAGTTCCACCTAAAGATTTTAATGACTTAATATATTTTATTGCTCTGTCTAAATTTTCATCATTATATTCTATAGACGAAATATTCATTGCTCTAAATTCTGATTCAAATGCTATTATATTAAATTTATCTCCATTATCCAATTGTCTTAAGCATTGTATCACAGCTTCTTTTGTTTGTTCTAATTTTTCTCCCTCCATAGAACCTGATACATCAATAAGGAAAAGATATTCTTTTTCTTCATCTTCATATCTGTCTAATATCTCTGGCATGAATGACATATATAAAATTTTATTATTATCACTTGTATTTGACATCACAGCATTTGATACTAACTCATTCTTCAATTCAATATTTATTTTACAATCTCTAGACATATCATAATTTTTAATTTCTACTTTTGTACAATCTTCATCTTCCACTATATTTATTTTATGACTTTGAGATTCTATGCTTTTATAATTTAAAGTTTTATCTATATTTATATTAAAATCTACTGTATAATCTACTTTTCCATAATTTAATTTACTTGTAATTTTTGATTTATACCTTGGAGTAACAAGAGTTGGAATTATAATTTCAATTTTATTATCTATAATTTCAAAATTATCAATATATTTTATTTTTACTTTTACTGTCTCACCTCTATCAACTTTACCAAGAGAAACTTTAAAGATATTTTCACTCTCCTCCTCCATCATATAAGCACTATTACCTTTAACAATATTTTTTGTATACTCCTTTTTTGCCTTTGTCTTCTCTTTACAAACTCCCTTTAAATGTTCTTCTCCAACATCTACTTCGAAACCAACCACTGTTGCTGTTTCTATTATTGGGAAAGTATATTCCACCTCTAACACATCTTTTGAATCATTTATAAATAACTGCTCAATTTCAAAAGTTCCAAATTTTCCGATTACATTTCCTTCTATTTTTACTTTCTTCAAAGAAAGTCTATCTACATTAATTACTTCCATACTCTAATCCTCCATCATCTTTTCTACATATTTTTTTACATTCTCTATAATGTGCTTATATTTTTCACCATTTTCTTTTGTATAATGCATCTCAAAAATGTTACAAACATTTTCTCTTATATAAACTTCAACTTCAGTATTTTCTTCTATTTTTTCTTCTACTTTTTCCTTAGGATTTTCTAAAATATATTCCCTTATTTTATTTAATGGCATATATTTCGCTTGTAATTTTTTTATAAGTAACAATCTTTCCAAATGCTCGTCGTTGTAAACACTATTTACTCCTGAACCTTCTGGTGGTAGCAACAACCCTTTACTAATATAATAGTGTATCGTTCTTTTTGTTACTCCTGCTTTTTCTGCTAGTTCCGATATTTTATATTCCATATATTATCACCTCGCTATAAATATTTTATCATCGTTACGTAACGATGTCAAGATGTATATAAAAAAAAGATGAGTATTAAAACTCATCTTGGTTTGTATCCATTTTCTTATCTTCTTGCTCTAACTTTTCTAGTTCTTCTAATTCCTTTTGATGTTCTATTTCTTCTTCATCAACCTTTTCAGCTTTATTATCTTTAATTATAGTAATTTCACTTGCTGGATATTTCTTTGATACAAAATTGTCTCCATCTTTTACTTTTACTCTAATAATTTCTCTTAAAGTCTCTATGTTATCAACTTCACCCTCACCATCTGGTGTTTTAACAATTGCTCCAATGCTTGGAAGTCTTTTTAATTTTTCCTCATAAACGTCACTTTCATATTTTAAGCAGCACATAAGTCTACCACAATTTCCTGATATCTTACTTGGATTAAGAGATAGATTTTGTTCTTTTGCCATCTTTATAGAAACAGCTTCAAAATCTCTTAAGAATGTACAACAGCAAAGTTCTCTTCCGCAGACACCATTTCCACCTATTCTTTTTACTTCATCTCTTACACCAATTTGTCTTAATTCGATTCTAGTTTTATAAATTGCCGCTAAGTCTTTTACTAACTCTCTAAAATCGATTCTTCCATCAGCTGTAAAATAAAACAAGATTTTACTATCATCAAATTTATATTCTACATCTGTTAATGTCATAGCTAATCCATGTTCTTTTATTTTCTTTTGACAAGTTTTAAAAGCTTCTTTTTCTTTTCTTCTGCATTCTTCAAAATGTTTATGGTCTCTTCCATTTGCAATTCTAATAACCTTTTTCAAAGGTGCAACTATTTTTTCATCTTCGACAAAACGGTTCGGAATTACAACTTCACCATACTCTTCACCTTGAGCAGTTTCAACTATTACTTTTACTCCCTTTTTTACTTTTAAATTTTTAGGATTAAAGAAATATATTTTACCTAATTTTTTAAATCTAACTCCTATTATATTTTTCAAACTACTTCCTCCCATATATTAAATAACATATTGTCTATACTCATATCATAATTTGCATTTTGATCAATTCTTCTCTTAGTATTTTCCACAATTTTTATACAATCTGTGTATTTCACATTTTCTTTTGATTTCTTTAATAGGATTATATTTATATAATCTAACATATCAAATATTTCATCTTTTGAAGTATATAATATGTCCAATTTTTTTATTAAATCTATTAAGTCTTCTTTTTCTATATTTTCTATTGCTTGTTCAATTATTAAATACTCTTCTTGTTTATCTTTAAGTTCTATTGCCTTTCCAATACTTCCCTGAAATACATCTAACATATTAGAGGTAACATTCATATTATAATTTTCTTGTAAATATTTTTCCATATCAGAATCACTGATAGAATTAAAATGTATAATCATGCATCTTGATTTTATTGTAGCAAGGAATTCATTTTCGTTTTCACCAATCAAGATTATTGTTACAAATTCTGGTGGTTCTTCCAAAGTTTTTAATAATGCGTTTTGTGCTTCTTTTGTCATAAAATCTGCATTATCAATTATATAAACCTTACTTCTAGATATAATTGGCTTTTCTTGTACTCCTCTTTGCATATTTCTAATTTGGTCGATTTTTATAGCATTTCCATCTGGCTCTATAACAAAGAAGTCTGGATTATTTTGACCATCAAATTCTAGACAAGACTTACAATTATCACAATATTTATTATCACCTAAGCAAAGAATAGCTTTTGCAAATTCTTTTGCTATCATCTTTTTTCCAATTCCTGACTTACCAACAAATAAATAGCTATGTGATACTTTATTATTATTTACTGATTCTTGTAATAAGTTTTTTATTTTATCATTTCCTAGAATATTTTGAAACATTTGGTGCTCTCCTTCTATTCTACTTTACCCCATTTGTCTAGTGGCCAAATTCTAATTGCTACTGTACTTTCTATTTTCTCTAATGGAATACAACCAAATGCTCTACAGTCTGTACTATGATTTCTATTGTCTCCCATTGCAAATACACAATTTTCTGGTACAACAAAATCATCAAAGCCAACTCCTTGAACATCTGTTACCACTCCATCTTGTAAATATGGCTCATCTAACTCTTCATCATTAATATATACTTTACCATCTTTTATCTGAACATGTTCTCCAGGTAAGGCTATAACTCTTTTTATATAACTTCTCTTTCCTATTTCCAAGAAGTTTCTTACAAACCATTCCCATCCATTTCTTTCTTTATACTGTGCTACTGGATTAGATACATCTATTTCAGATGGTGAATATTCAATTTTTGCTGGCTCTTCAAAAGTTATTATCTCTCCTCTTTCAGGTAAAGTTTTTGTTGTTCTTCCCCATCTATTTAACCATAATCTTTGATTTTGTTCCAAAGTTGGATACATTGAACTCATTTGAACAACTGTTGGTGTTCCTATAAAATAACGAAATAACATTGCAAGCACTAATGCAATTATAATACAATATACCCATTCTAATATTTCCTTGACTGTTGAATTCAATTTTATCTCTCCCTTATTTTAACTTTAGTTTTTCTTGACTTTTCCATTATACATTATTTTTCCAAATTTATCAACTAAAATTCCTGCTTTGTTGGAATTCTAATTACAACCTCAGTTCCTTGTCCCACTACACTTTTAATGTCTATACTTCCACCATTTTTATCAAGTATCTCTTTGGCTATAGAAAGTCCAAGTCCTGTTCCTCCCATTTCTCTTGTACGAGCCTTATCTACGCGGTAAAATCTCTCGAATATTCTTCCTAAATCTTCTTCAGGAATTCCTATTCCATTATCAAATACTTTGATATATGCATCATTATAAACAAATCCCACATATATCTTTATTTCTCCACCATCTGGTGTATATTTTATACTATTTGATAATATATTTAAAACTACTCTTTCTATATCGTCTTTATTTGCATAAACAGGTGGCACATCTGCTGTCACAAAACAATTTACTGTATGATTCTTTTTCTTTATTTCTATTCCTAGCTTGTCCTGGCATTTTTTTACCAAATCACCTAAATCAAATGATTCTTTAGTTGCTGAATTTTTATTATTATCATATCTTGAAAGTGTCAATAAATCTGTAACTAACCTTGCCATTCTTCTAGCTTCTGTCGCTATTACATTTAAGAACTTACTTTGAGTTTCTTTATCATATTCACCTTCTAATAAAGTATCTGCATATCCCATAATTGAAGTTATTGGTGTCTTTAATTCATGTGATACATCTGCAACCAATTCTTTTTGCATATTATCTAATTTTACATGTTCTGTAATATCTTGGATAACAGCAATTACACCATCTGGTCTTTCTGTATCGTTCTTAAATGGTGCGAAAAATACATTCATATAGTTATCATCAACTCGTATTCTTTGTTCTGTTGATGTCCAATTCTCTAAGTAAATGATTTTTTCCATATTAATATTTACATCAAATTTTTTAAATATTTGATCAAAAGTTTCATCTTCTGGTCTAATACTCAAAAACTTCTTAGCAGCTGGATTTATTAAGATAACTTCACCTTGTCTATTAAACGCTATAATTCCATCTGTCATATGTAGAAGTATTGTTTCTATTTGGTTTTTCTGTGTTGAAACTTCACTTAGTTTTTCTTTTAACTCAGTAGTCATAAGTCCAAGAACATCTTCTAGGTTGTCCATATCTGTTTTCTTTTTTGATTTTGTTTTCTTTGTTCCATCTTTATCTTCTTCAGCAATCTTTTCAGCACTCTTTATTAATTTATTAATTGGATAAATTACAAATCTTGATAAAAATACAAATATGAAAATTCCTACAATTAAGAAAACTACTGTGCATATTGTTAATGTTATAAATGTATTGTTTTTTATATTTGTAATTATATCTGAAATCTGTCCCAAGTTTTCTAATGTTCCACTTTCTATTCCACTATTTAATACGTTTAATGAATACATATAGAAACAACCAAGTCCACCTATTAAAATTATTCCTACTAAGAAAAATACTAATATAATTTTAAACTGTATACTTTTAATCATCGTTTTACCTCTATTTAACTAATTTTTTTATTTCTTCATATATCTTGTCTTCTGCATCTACTGTTGATATTTTTAATGCGTTTTCTCCCATCTTTCTCATTTCATCTTTATCTAAAACAATCTCTTCTATTGCTTTATTTAATTTTTCACCATTCATTTCATCATTTAATATTATTTTAGCTGCTCCCACATTTTCCAATGCTTTTGCATTATATAATTGATGATTATGGCTTACATTTGGAAGAGGAACTAATATTGATGGTTTTCCTAAATTTGATATTTCTGTGATTGTCATTGCACCACTTCTTGCAACAATACAATCAACCACATTCATAAGTTCTTCCATATTATATATGTATGGTATGATTTTCATATTTGGTATATTGTTAATATTTAAACTCAAATTTTCTAATTCTTCTTTTATATTATCAAATTGTTTTGGTCCTGTTGCCCAAATCATCTGATAATCTTTATTCTTTTTATCTTTTATTATCTCTACAATTGTATCATTAATTTTCTTAGCCCCTTGACTTCCACCAAATACTAACACAATTGGCTTATCTGTTTTTAATCCTACATCAGATATTATTCCATTTTTCTTTGCTTCAGAATAATTTTGTTTTTTAATCTTTACAGGTGTTCCTGTAAAAACAACATTCTTACAATTTTTAATTCTTGGTACAGCATCTTTAAAAGAAACAAGTATTGTGTTTGTTTTTCTCGCAAGCATTTTAACAGCCTTTCCTGGAAATGCATTAGATTCATGTAATAAAGTTGGAATCTTTAAACTATGTGCAGCAGTAATTGTTGCACCACAAATATATCCACCTGTTCCTATTACTATATCTGGCTTAAATTCTTTTATTATTTTTTTTGCCTCTCCAAAACCTTTTAAAGTTTTATACATTTTCTTTAAATTTTCTATTGATATTTCTTTACTTAAACCATAAGCATCTATTGTTTTTAATTTATATCCTGCTCTTGGAACTAAGTCATTTTCTAATCCTCTTGTTGTACCTATAAATATAATTTCTGAATCTTTTTGTTCTTGTTTTATTTTATTTGCTATTGCAAGACCTGGATTAATATGTCCTGCCGTTCCTGCTGCTGCGATTATAACCTTCATTTATTTACCTCCATATTTTATGAAATAAGAGACACTTTTATTATATATATTTCCAAAGTGTCTCAAAATTTTTATTCTTTTGCTGATGCTCTTGATATATTTAATAAAATTCCCATCTCGCACAATAATATAAATAAAGCAGTACCACCGGTAACTAAAGAACGGAAGTGGCATTCCTGTTGCTGGCATTGATGATGTTACAACTGCTATATTTATAACTACTTGAATTGCAACTAATGCTGTTATACCAATTGCAAGTAGACTTCCAAACATATCTGGAGCTTTCATTGCAATTAATATACCTCTCCATATTAATATTGCAAATAATATTATTACTACTGCACAACCAATAAATCCTAATTCTTCTCCTAAAATTGAGAAAATAAAATCATTATGAGGCTCTGGTATGTATAAATATTTTTGTTTACTTTCGCCTAATCCTGCACCAAACAATCCACCTGAGCCAATTGCATATAAACTTTGAATAACTTGCCAACCATCTCCTGTTGCATCCTTCCATGGGTCTAGGAATGTTATTACCCTTTGTAAACGATATGGTTCTTTTACTATCAAAAATATTGCTGCAGGTATTCCAACAATTCCACCAGTTGCTAAGAAATGCCAAAATTTACAACCAGCCATAATCATCATAATTGAGCAGATTCCTATAATAACAATTGATGCGCTAAAATGTGGTTCTAATAAAAGTAACACTATAATTGGTGCTAAGAAAAGCATGTGTTTTATAAATCCTTTTCCGTAATTTTGAAGTTCATCTCTATTTTTTACCAATATTCCTGCATAAAATATAATCATCAATAATTTTACAAGCTCTGAAGGTTGGAAGGATAATGTTTCTGTAATATAAATCCATCTTTTAGCCCCATTTATAGTTCTTCCTGCTACAAGTACTAATGCTAGCAAAATAAACGCTATTACCCATGCATGTTTATAAAACTTCTGATAAAATCTATAATCTATTTTAGATATAAATAGCATTGCAATTATTCCCAAAACAGCAAAAATAAGTTGTTTAGAAAAATATGAATAACTATTTCCATCTTCTGCTAGTGCTGATGGCGAACTTGCAGAAAGTACCATAATTAGCCCTATTGATAATAGCAATAAAATCGTTATTACCAATGTAAAATCTATTGGATTATTTACAAAGCTTGAAAAAGTTTTGTTCTTCTTTTTTGCCATATAAATTTCTTCCTTCCTTAACTTTTGTTTCTATTTTAATTTTATATTATTACAAGTCCAATTATGCATAGTAATAATGTTACTAGACTAAATACTATAACAACTTTGTTTTCTTTCCATCCTGATAATTCAAAATGGTGATGTATTGGTGTCATTTTAAATACTCTATTTCCTGTCTTTTTAAAGTATGCAACTTGAATAATTACTGATAATGTTTCAATTACTGGAACTAATGCAATTACTAATAATAACAATGGCATTTTCAAATAAAGTGCCATAGCTGAAACCACTCCACCTAAAAGAAGTGAACCAGTATCACCCATAAATACCTTGGCAGGGTGTAAATTAAACATTAAAAATCCTAAAATTGCGCCTATTACAACACTTCCAAAAATAGATATTTCTTGATGTCCAAATAATATTCCTATAATTGTAAGGCACGTAATTATGATTGCACTTACACTAGATGCAAGACCATCAATTCCATCCGTTAGATTAACAGCATTTGTTGTTCCTAATATTACAAGTATAGCAAATGGAATATAAATATATATTGGTAATGTTATATAATCTTTCATAAAAGGAATATATGTTTCTGTTCCTATATGTAATCCATATACTAAATAAACAACATATGCTACTGATATTATTAATAGTCCTAACATTTTATAACTAGGTTTTAATCCCTTTGTATTTTTTAATACTAACTTTTTAAAATCATCTATAAAGCCAATTAGTCCGAATCCTATTGTAAGTAATAATATTGGAAGTAGATTATGCGCTAAGTCTCCTTGATTATTTACACTTAAAAATATGTATGCTCCTGTTACTACAAGTATCATGGAAATAATCATCATTATTCCACCCATTGTAGGTGTCCCTTGTTTTTTCAAATGAGACTTTGGTCCGTCTTCTCTTTCAATTTGTCCTACTTTAAATTTTCTAAGTATAGGAATAATAATCATTCCTAATATAACTGTTACAAAAAATGATATAATTAATAGTGATGTTTCTATTTTCATTGTTCTAAACCTTTCCAAAGACAGAAAATAATTCTATCCTCTATTTTATTTCTTTTGTTATTTCTTTAACTATTTCTCTCTCATCAAATGGTATTTTTTCACCATTTATTTCTTGATACATTTCATGTCCTTTTCCTGCAATTACAACAGCATCTATTCTACTTGCCATCTTAATAGCTTCTCTTATAGCTTCTTTTCTATCTAATACAACTGAATATTTTCCTTTTGTCTTCTTTATCCCCGCTTCTATTTGATTAGCAATATCTTGCGGATCTTCGTTTCTTGCATTATCTGTTGTAATAAATGTATAATCTGCAACCCTTCCTGCTATTTCTCCCATTATAGGTCTTTTACTAGAATCTCTGTTTCCTCCACAGCCAAATACGCAAATCACTTTTCCCCTTGTATATATCTTAACTGTTTTCAAAATACTTTCTAAACTTTCTGGTGTATGTGCGTAATCTATCATAATTGGTATTTCTAATTTATTATCAACCATTTCTGATCTTCCAGGCACTCTTACTTCTAATAAAGCTTCTTTTATAATTTCTGGTGATATATTAAATTTCTTTGCCACACAAATAGCTGCAAGAGAATTATAAACACTAAATCTTCCTGGTATTCCTGTTTTTACTCTTTCATTTCTATCTGTCAATTTCACTTTAAAATCTGCATAAGTATTTGTTACTGTAACATCTCTTGCCATTACATTAGCGAAATTATCTATTCCAAATGTTGTAATATCACTTTTTGGAAATAATCTTGGTATCTTTGCTCCCTGAACATCGTCGCTATTTACTATTCCCACTTTACACATTTGAAATAACTTTAATTTTGATTGTAAATAATCCTCCATTGTAGGATGTTCTATTTCACTTATATGATCCTCTGAAAAATTAGTAAATACTGCAATATCAAAATCACATCCTGTTACTCTATGAAGTTTTAAACTTTGTGAAGACACTTCCATTACGACAACTTCCACTTTTTCTTCAACCATTTTGCTAAATAATTGTTGTAGCTCTAAACTTTCTGGAGTTGTTCTATCATTTGTCTTTATTTTCTTACCATTTATGCAAGTCTCTAAAGTTCCAATTAAGCCAACTTTCTTACCTGCTCTTTCTAAGATTTCTTTTATCATATATGAAGTTGTTGTTTTTCCTTTTGTTCCTGTTATTCCAATCAATTTAAATTTCTTAGAAGGATTTTTATAAAAATTACATGAAACTATTGCTAGAGCTTTTCTTGTATCTTTTGCCATAATAACAACAGTATCAGATTTTACTTTAAAAGATTTTAAGTCGCAACCTTCTTCTATTAAGATTGCTGTTGCACCTTTTTTTATTGCTTCATTTATAAATTCATGGCCATCATATTCAAACCCTTTTATTGCAACAAACAAATCTCCTTCTTCTACATTATTTGAATTACAAGCAATGTTTTTTATTTCAACATCTAAACTACCTCTTGCTTTTAATCCTTCCAAGCCAATTAACAAATCTTTTAATTTCATAGTCCTAAATCCTTTCGATTATTAATAATCATAGTCAAAAAATCTTGCTTACAATTTCCGGTATATTATACATCTTTTATGCTTTTTTGTATAGACCTTTTTTAGCTTTAATAGCACCTATTACTCCAGCTACTATAACTGCTGCTATTGTTGCTGTAACTAATTGATTCATTCCCATTGATAATTGTAAAGCTTCAAACACTTTTCCTTGTCCTGGTATAACACTAACCCAAGTAAGTAAATTAAATCCAAAGAATATAATTGCAACCTTAGCTAAAATTGCTAAAATAGATGCTAATATATAATTTTTCTTTTTTTCTACATATATTTTTCTATATAAATAAACAAGTGCAAAGTTTCCAAGCCAAATTGCTGGTATCATATAAACTGTATATATAGATGCAGTTTTAAAAATAAATCCACTACAAATTGCAGATATACTAGGAAGTGTTATTATTCCTATAATTTTCTTATATCCTTTTAAATTAATTCCTGCAAATATTAATGCTATATTTACAATACTACCTACTACATACTGTGAATTTGCCGCTATAAAACTTGTTTTTCCAAAGATTACTTGTAATAACTGTGGCACTATAAAAGGTGTTAATAATGCTCCAATTGCTATTAAAACAGTTACTACTATTTCAGTTTTTTTACTTAAATCTACTAATTTTAGATCAAAACAGTTTTCTTTTTCCATAAAATTCTACCTTCTTTCTTCCTTCCATACTATATCACACTTTTTTCAAAAAATCCATCTTATTTTAGATATATTTTACTTCCTTTATTAACTGTAATTCCAGCTTTAGGTGTTTGCTCTTTTACATAAGTATTTTCCTTATCTATTTCTTCACTATCTATTTCATATATAGGCTCTAGTCCGTTCTCTTTCAATAAACTCTCTGCTTCTTCCAAACTTTTTCCTAAAACATCTGGTGTTTGAATTTTCTCTACTACTTCTTCTCCTTCATCTGTTTTATTTACTTCTAAGTATGGTAATATTTCACTAAATATCTGTCCGCCAACAGGTGCAGCAACTCCACCACCTTGATGTCCTCCTTCTCCTGTTGGATTATAAAGTGTAACTAAAACAACTGCTTGTGGATTGTCTATAGGAGCTACTCCTAAAAATGAAGTAACATATTTATTGGTATTTACACCATCTTCTGATGTTCCTGTCTTTCCACCTATTCTATATCCTGCAACTTTTGCATTTTTCCCTGTTCCTTCTGATACAACTGATTCCATCATACTAAGCACTTTTTCTGAGGTTTCTTTAGATATAACCGTCTCATTTTTTTCTACAGGAATATCTGTTATTTCATTTGTTTCACTATTTATTATTTGTTTTACAACTCTTGGCTTTATACTTGTTCCTCCGTTTGCAATTGCTGATACCGCTGTTACTAGTTGAATCGGTGTTATTTCAAATCTTTGGCCAAAACTAATTGTTGCAAGTTCTACCGGTCCCACTTTATCTTTTGCAAGGAATATGCTTCCTGCTTCACCTGGTAAATCTATTCCAGTTATTTCAAGTAATTTAAACTTTTCCAAATAACTATAATATGTGTCTACTCCTAATTTTTGACCAAGTCCTATAAAAACAGGGTTACAAGAATTCATTAAAGCCTGCCTCAAACTTTCACTTCCATGTGGTCTATAATATCTCCAACATTTTATCCTAACACCTGCAACTTCAATTCCTCCAGTACAGCAAAACTCGCCTTCATTATCTGTATCAGTGATTCCTTCTTCTAAGGCTGCTGATGCTGTAATTAATTTAAAAACTGAACCTGGTTCATATGTATCTGCAATAGCTTTATTTCTCCATACAGCTTGAAGTGCAGTCGTTTTATCTTGCTGTGACATACTATCCCAATTTTGCTTTAACTCATCTGTATAAGGTTCAAATGGTTCATTCAAATTATAAGAAGGATATGTTGCCATAGCTAATATATCACCATTTTGTGGATTCATTACTATTACATTTCCACCATCTGTACATTCATTATCTATACATGCTTCTTCTAGATATTTTTCTACTATTGATTGAATATTTAAATCTATTGTCAACACCAAATCATTTCCATCAACTGCTGAGACATAATTTTCTCCTTCATCTCCTATCTCTCCACCTCTTGCATCAGTATGCCTTTGAATACTTCCTTTTTCACCTTTTAGCTCATCATCATATTTGGCTTCTATTCCATCTAACCCTTGATTATCACTCCCACAAAATCCTATTATTTGAGATGCCAATGTGGAATTTGGATAATATCTTTTTGTATCTTCATCAATATTTATACCTGTAAGTATTTCGTTTTCTTCCATCCATGTCCTTAGTTCATCTGTTTTTTCTTTTTCTACTTGTTTTACTATTGTTTCTATTGAACTTCTTTTAGTTACTTTTTTTAGTACTGTTTCATAATCTAATTCAAATAATTCTGATAATTTTTTTGCTACTTTTTCTTTATCTGCTTTAGCAATATTTCCAGGATTTACTGTCACAGTTTCAACAGTACTACTAATTGCTAAAACATTCTTACCTGTGCTATCATAAATAGTTCCTCTTTTAGGATTTATAGTTCTATCTAAGGTTTGTTGCATATACGCTAAATCTTTTAATTCACTCCCCTGTACAAATTGAATAAAACCTATCCTTCCGAATTAAACAAATCAAGATTAAGAAACAAATAAATAACATATTCCTCATTTTCCTTTTGTTAGATAGTTTTGTTTCAATCATAAAAAAACCTCCTATTTAATTTTATTAGGAAGTTTTTTATTTATTCTTTTATAAAATTTTTATCTGTTTAATATTTTATCTATAAGCTTTTGAAACAAATTTTCATTATCTTCTATTACTACTTTTTCAGAAGCTGATTCAACATAGTCTTTCTTTGGTAAACTTACATATATTGTTTGTTTATTTGTTAATTTTTGCATACCTAATTTTTCTTTTGCAAGTTTTTCTATATTAGTCAAATTCAAACCATTTTGTATACTAACTTTTGTTTGTTCATTTTCTTTTTGTAAAGAAGCTAATTCCTGTTTTAAGTTTTGTACCTCTGTAAATTTTTCATTTATCTGTGAGTTTCGGTAACTTATAGTAAGTAATATTCCAAAAATAGCAATAACAAATAAAGTTATTTTCATTTGTTTCTTCTTTTGTTCTTTTGATATTTGTACTTTTTGTCTTGGTACGTCTTCTACTACTTTTAATTTTCTTTTTTGCTTTTGTGGTTTATAATCTGGCTCTAACTTTCTTGGATTTGTAGTATATTGATATCCACTTCTTGCCATAAGTTACCTCACCTCCTTTTCTTTAGCTACTATTTTCTTTCAAAAATTCTAAGTTTAGCACTTTTACTTCTTGAATTTCTTTCTTTTTCTTCATCTGTTGCTACAATCGGTTTTCTTGTAATTATTTTTCCTAAAGATTTAGCCCCACATACACAATATGGCAAATCTTTTGGGCATGTACATTTTCCTTTAGCATCAATATAAGCATTTTTAACTGCTCTATCTTCCAATGAATGAAATGTTATTATACAAAGTCTTCCGCCTGGCTTTAGACATTCTATACAATTTCTAACAGTATCATATAATGGTTTTATTTCATTATTTACTTCTATTCTAATTGCTTGGAATGTTCTTTTTGCCGGGTGTCCATCATTTTGAAATTTTCTTGGTATAGATTTTTCTATTATTTCTACTAATTCTTTAGTTGTTTCAATTTCTTTTTCTTTTCTATATTCACAAATATTTTTAGCAATTTTTCTAGAAAATCTCTCTTCTCCATATTGATAGATTAGATTAGCTAAATCTTCTTCTTTATATCTGTTAACTACATCTTTTGCTGTAAGTTTTTGTGATTTATCCATCCTCATGTCTAATTCATTTTCACCTAGATAACTAAATCCTCTATTTCTCTCATCTAATTGATATGAAGAAACTCCCAAATCTAATAAAATTCCATCTACTTTATCTATTTTTAAATGTTCTAATATATTTTTTATATTATCATGGTTGTCATGTACATAAATGACATTATTAAACTCTTTTAAGTTTTCCTTTGCTGCATTTAATGCTTCTTCATCTCTGTCTATTCCTATTAACTTTCCGTCCTTAGATAATCTTTTTAAGATTTCTTTACTATGTCCTGCACCGCCAAGAGTTCCATCTACATATATCCCATCTTTCTTTATGTTTAAACCTTTGATGCATTCTTCTAACATAACTGGCTCATGTTTAAATTCCAATTTTACACCTCTGAACTTTTATAATGCAATTTCAGCTGGCAATTATAAAACTACCAGCTGTTTTTCTTTATATGTACTTTCTTTTGGTTTTTCTTACGTATAAAATGTTTAATTTAATTTCTTTTGTACATTTGTCTTTTGTACAACTTCATCTTTTGCATATTTTTTCTTCTGTAATATTTTCTTTTGTTTTTTATCTTTTGTATTTTACATTTCTTCTGCGACTTTTTCTTTTGTAACTTTAAATTTTTATCTTTTGTATTTTTATCATTTGTATTTATATAAACTTTTTTATAAAAAGTTATATACCAAGCATTGTCATATTTTCTGCAATTTCATCAGCAGAAATATTTTCGTCACATTTATCCCATGTAGCTTTATCCCAAATTTCAAGTCTAGTTCCAACTCCTATAATAACAGTTTCTTTTTCTAAGTTTGCTGCTACTCTTAAGTTATTAGGAATTAAGAATCTTCCTTGCTTATCTATTTCACATTCTGTTGCTCCTGATAAGAAAAATCTTACAAAGTTTCTCGCATTTCTGTCTGATAGAGGTAATGATTTTAATTTTGTTTCGAAATTTAACCACTCATTTTGTGAAAACGCAAATAAACATCCATCTAGTCCTTTTGTTACGATGAACTTATCTCCCATATCTTGTCTTAACTTTGCTGGCATTATTAATCTGCCTTTTGTATCTAGAGAATGCTCGTATTCACCAATTAGCAATTAGATTTCACCTCTTTCCACTTTGTCACCACTTCGTACCACTTCTCTCCACTTCTCCTAAATTTTAATATAACTTTTTATAATTTGCAATACTTTTTCTAAATTTTTTTATATTTTTTTAATTTTTTATATTATCTATAAGCTTGTAATTCTATTTTAATTTAAAAAAATCATATTTTTCTTCTTACTAAAACGCAAAAAAAGAAGGCTTAAAAACCTTCTTTTTACTGTGCTCCACCACTTATTGTTTGTTTTAATGTAACTCTTATAATTGTTCCTTCTTGTACCTGTTCATTCGCCATATAATCTTGTGTAATTACAGTTCCCTTTCCTTCTATACTAATATTTAAATTCTTTTCTCGTAAAGCTGCTGTTGCTTGTGAGGCGTTCATACCTTTTAAGTCAGGTACTGCTATTGAAGTTGAAACTTCATTTCCTTCTCCATAAAGAACTATAATTGAGTTTTTAGATAAACTTGCACCTGGTTTTGGCGTTTGATCTGAAACCAAAGTACTATTTGCATCTCCATTAACATGCGTTATAACTTTAAATCCTGCACTTTGTAGTGTTTTTTGCGCTTCTGCTACAGTTTTATTTCTAACATCAGGTACTGTTATCAAATTACTTGTATCTTCTGTCTCTGTGTCTGTTGATGGTATTCCTAAATATGGTAATATTTCCGTTAACATTTGTGATACTACCGGTGCTACTAATGTTCCACCTTGATGATTACTTTTTGGTGGGTCATATAATGTTACTAATATTACAACTTGTGTATCTTCGATTGGTGATATTGCAACAAATGATGCAACATAACCAGCATCTGTATTTGTATAAATAGGCTCTGATGTACCTGATTTTCCTCCAACTGAATATCCAGCTACTGCAGCATGTTTACCAGTACCGTCAGTTACAACTGATTCCATCATAGATTTTACCTGATCTGCTGTTTGTTTTGATATTACTTGTCTTACTTCTGTCACAGGAGTTTCTGTTACTGCTCCTGTTTCTGTATTTGTTACTTGTTTAACTATTCTTGGTTGTAATAATACTCCATCATTTGCTATTGCACATACTGCCGTTGCCATTTGAAGTGGAGTAATATTTAATCTCTGTCCAAAAGACATTGTTGCAAGTTCAACAGGTCCTACATTTTCTAATTTTTGGAATATACTACTTTGTTCTCCATATAATCCTGAATTTGTTTTATCAAATAATCCAAATGCTTCATAATATTTATATAAAGTTGAAGCTCCTATTCTTTTTCCTAATTGCATAAATGATGGATTGCAAGATTTTTCTAGCGCTTCTCTTAAACTTAATTCACCATGTGCACTAGTCCAACATGTTATTCTTAATGGTTCATTCCTTGAAGCATCTTCAAATTCTTCATATCCTTTACATACAAAATCACCTGGTTTATCTGTAGTTGTTATATTTTCTTCTAAAGCTACTGACGCTGTAATAAGTTTAAATACTGAACCTGGTTCATAAGTTTCTGATACTGACCTATTTGCCCACATTTTATATAATGATTCACTCTTTTCTTCAGATGACAATGAATCGTAAGTTTCTGCAAGTACCTCATTAGGAGTATATGGTTCATTTAGATTATAGTCTGGATAACATGCCATAGCTAGAATATCTCCATTTTGTGGATTCATTACTATTGCATTTCCACCTTTTTCGCAATCATTTTCTTCCACTGCTTGTTTTAGATATTTCTCTACTATTGACTGTATGTTAAAATCTATTGTAAGTGTTATATCACTACCATTCTCTGCTGATATATATGTTTCTTCTGAATCTGGTATTTCTTGTTGGTCACTTCCTTTTGAACTTACTATTTTTCCAGGAGTTCCTGTTAAAACAGAATCCCATTGATATTCAATACCACTTAATCCTTGATTATCACTTCCACAAAATCCTATTACATTAGATGCTAAATTATCACATGGATAATATCTTTTTGTATCTTCATCAATATTAATACCAACTGATATCTTATTTTCATCCATCCATTTTTTTAATTCATCTACTTTATCTTGCTCAACTTTTTTAGCAATAGTTTCTACTTGTGAAGTACTACTTACCTTTTCTAAAGTTTCATCATAATCCAATCCAAAAATATCAGATAATCCTTTTGCTACTTTTTCTTTCAATTCTTTTGTTGCTTCTTCATCATTTTCCTTAGCTATTTTTGCTGGATTAATTGTAATAGTATCTACTTGTGCACTTATTGCTAAAGGTCTTCCTGTTGCATCATATATATTTCCACGTTTTGGACTTATTATTTGATTTATAGCTTGTTGATTGTATGCTGCTTCTTTCAATGTACTTCCTTCTACAAATTGTAAAAATCCTATTCTACATATTAAAAGTACAAATATTAAAACTATTGCAATTAAAGATACCCTTAATTTCTTAGTTTGAATCATATTTTTTGAATCAATTGATGTTTTTATTTTTATCACATTACCTTTTGAATTATTATCTCTTTTTGGCTTTTTAACTTTATTTTTCACATTCTTTTTATTCTTATCTTTTTTATTATTCATAGGCACGCCTCTTTTGTTAAAATTTCATACAATTATTTTAAGTAAAAATCCATAAAAAGTCAAGGAAATTCACACAATAATCACCTTTTATCCTTTATTTTCAAATTTCATATTTTATATAAAAAACTAGAAGACCGATGGAACTGAATCCACCGATCTTCTAGCTAGTTCTCCTAGAATGGGTTTACGCTTCCTGGTAGGTGTTAGTAAACACCAAACCATTCACCACCCATCTGTCTGAAGGATCAGGATGTCCCTCTTTGTTGGCGCTTACGACAAAGTCTCCGTCGCCATGAGGAACGCCATCACGATTGGCCGTGAGGATTTCTCCCCAACTGGTAGCAATCTGAACCTGCTCTGTGGTCTGCTCAGCAAAGATAGTCTCTGCTTCATCACCAACGATAGTTGCGATTTCGAACACGCCATCAGGAATGTTCTCCGAAGTAATCGGAGTCCCGTCGATGAACGTATAGGTCTTCGCAAGCTTCTCGATGGTAACAGGCCACTCCTCACCAACTGTGCCAATGAGCTTGATGCACTTGTCATCAGTCGTGACGTAGTGGCAGTCCTCCAAATAGTTGTAGAGCTTAGTTCCAGCTGCTACCCTTTCTGCCTTCATTGTGTAGTTCTTCTTCCGGTATTCCTTCATCATAATTTTCCTTTCCGCCCTTTCGGACTTGACAATTTTAGCAATTGCCCATTTTCTCTACGTTTTCTTTGCGGAGGGGAACCTCTCGCATACTATCATTATACCATATTTTATGTAAAATTTCAATCTGGACAGCTCTTGAAAAACTCCTCTATTTGTTGTAAAATATAATAGATTTTTAATTTGAGAGGTAGAAAATGAGTAATATTTTAGAAGATACTAGATTTATTATAAAAAAATATCATATTAAGGCAAATAAGTCTTTAGGACAAAACTTTTTGATTGATGACAAAGTTGTTGAAGAAATAATTTCTGGTAGCAACGTAAATGAAAATGATTTAGTAATAGAAATTGGACCAGGTCTTGGTACTCTTACTAAATTTTTATTAGAAAAAGCTAAAAAAGTTATATGTGTTGAATTAGATAATAAAATGATAAAAATACTAGAAGATAGGTTTAAGTTATATGACAATTTTGAACTTCTTCATAATGATATTTTAAAAGTTGATTTAAATTCTATCATAAAAGAAGAAAAAGAACATTCAGATATAAAGGAAGTAAAAATAGTTGCAAATCTTCCATATTATATAACAACACCTATCATAATGAAATTACTAGAAGATAAATTAGACTTAGACTCTATAACTGTTATGGTTCAAAAAGAAGTAGCAGATAGATTAATTGCAACACCAGGAGATAAGGATACAGGAGCTATTACTTATTCTGTTTATTACTATGCAACATCTCAAGCTATACTAGAAGTTCCAAGAGATTCTTTTATACCAGAACCTGAAGTTACTTCTGAGGTAATAAAGTTAGAAATAAGAAAAACACCTCCTGTAGAAGTAAAAAGCAAAAAAATTATGTTTAGAATTATTAAATGTGCTTTTATGCAAAGAAGAAAAACTTTATTAAATGCTCTTACAAATACTAAAGTTTTCTTAAACAAAGATGAAGGTTTAAAAATCTTAAACAAGTTAAACCTTCCAGAAGATGTTAGAGCTGAAAAGCTTACTCTTCAAGATTTTGCAAATATTACAAATGAATTTATAAAATAATATGAATTTCACATAAAGGTATTCAAAAAAATATAATTTCATGTTATAATAGAAAAGAAGTATAAAATAGGGAGAAATGTATGAATCAGATATTAGTAACTAAGAAACTGTATATTACGCCTGAGTTAAAGAGAAAAAAGAAGATTTATAAATTCTATTTCTTTTTATCTGTTTTTTTGGTGTTCACTTTAATTTCTTTCTACATTTATGCAGAAGTAGATAGAAGTAAAAGTGAAGAAGCTTCTCAGTCAATTCTAGATGAATTCAACCAAGGAATAGATACCACAACAGCAGATAGTGATGTACTGATTGCAGTTTTAAATGATACCTCTGGAGATAGCTCATCATCATCTAATTCTCCACAAAATCAACCTCAAAAAACTGTAAATACTTCAAAAATTCAAACAACAAACGATGGATTTAATTATTCAACAATAGCAACTATAAATATTCCAAAAATAAATGTTAATTATCCAATTTTAGATGGAAAGACAGACTCTACTGAAGAAACAGAAGCTTTATTAAAAATATCTCCTACAAAATTCTGGGGACCTAATCCAAACGAAGTTGGAAACTTCTGTATAGTTGGACATAACTACAGAGATACAAGATTCTTTAGTAAAGTACCTACTTTAGAAAACGGAGATTACATAGAAATAACTGATGAATCAGGAAAAACTGTTAAATATTCTGTATATGATAAATATGAAGTAACTCCTGATGATGTAAGTTGTACTTCACAACTTACAAATGGAAAAAGAGAAATCACTCTAATTACTTGTACAAACGATAGTAAAATGAGAGTTATAGTAAAAGCAAGAGCTGTTTAAGAGAACTAGAAAAAACTAGTTCTCTTTTATTTTTATAATTCTATCTATTAATTTAGATGCATGCAACAAAAATGTAATTCTCTCATAATATAGTAGAAAGTATATATGGGAGGATTATCTTATGGCAAAGATATTAGTTTTTAATAATGACACTGATAGAATGGAATCATATTATAGAGGCGAATCAGAACCAATGCCATATAATACCAATGGGACATTAAGAGTAAGAGAATTTAGAGGTTCTAGTAAAAGTAATATATTATGGACAACAAAAAGATGTATGCAAAGTTGGAATAGTCAAAGATATATTTTGGGTGGTCCAATACCTGTAGGTTTTGCATTTAAAAGACCTTATGAAGGAGGTCACGGAAATCAGAGTCAACATTACGCCGGGGTTGCATTTGATGTAGGTCAGACATTATCTGCTTCTAGAAGAAGGCAATTATGGAACTCTGCCAATAATTCCGGTGTATGGTCATATGTTGAACCAATCTCACTTACTCCAACCTGGGTGCACTTTGATAAACGCTTTCGGTAAACCTGCTTGTGCTTCTGGTGGTTTTCCTACACTTAGGAGAGGAAGCCTTAGTAATTATGTTTTAATTGCACAAGATGATTTAAATACTCTAGGTTATAGAACAAATGGATTAGACGGCATCTTTGGCTCTGCTACTCAAAATGCAGTAATAAGTTATCAACGTTCAAAAGGTCTTACCGCAGATGGAATTATTGGTTGTAATACTTGGAGAGCTCTTCAAGAAGATGTTGTTGGCACTGGTGCAACAAGCACTACTATCAATTAAAAAAAATAAAACTGGTTCTCCAGTTTTATTTTAATATATTTACAACTTCTTCTATCAATTCTTGTGGAGTTGAAGCTCCAGCCATAACTCCTACCTTTTCGCTTTTTCTTATAGTATCTAAATCTAATTCGTCCACTGTTTCTACACATACACAATTTTTACAATTAGCCTTTCCTATTTCATATAGTTTCTTGGTATTAGAACTATTTGCTCCACCTATAATTATCATATAATCAACTTTTTTAGCAATTTCTTCTGTTTCTTTTTGTCTTAACTCAGTTGCTCTACAAATAGTATTTTTAATTACTAATTTAATATTTTCAGGTATATTTTCTTTTATCAATTCTTCTATCTTTTTAAATCTTTCTACACTATAAGTTGTTTGTAAAATTACTAATAATTTTTTTATACTACTTGTTTTTAATGACTCTATTGCAGAAGGCACATCTTCTTCTGTTTCTATAACCGCTACATTATCTCCACAAAAGCTTAATGTTCCTATGTTTTCTGGATGATTTTTACTTCCACATAAGAAAATATAATAACCTCTTTTTGCATGTTCTTCTGCAATTTTATGGATTCTTAATACATTAGGACATGTAAAATCTTTAAGATTCAGCTTTACATCTTTGGCTAATTTATATATCTCTTTTCTTATTCCATGTGCCCTAATTATAGTTTCATCTTTTGCATCTTTAATATCTTCTATAAATACTAATCCTTTTTCTTCTAAATCTTTTATTACTTGTTTATTATGAACAATTTCTCCTAAACAGTATATAGCCTTTCCTTTAGCCTTTTTTAGCTCATGTTTCGCCCCATCAACTGCTCTTTTTACTCCATAACAAAATCCTGCACTTTTCCCTAATATTACTTCCATACAAATCCCTCTTTAAGAAACTTTCTTTATTTATTTACCATTTTTAAAATTTCTTCTTTTAGTACATCAACAATATTCTCTTGTTTTACCTTCTTAATAATTTCACCTTTTTTGAAAAGCAAACCTTCTTTAATACCACCTGCAATTCCAATATCAGCTTCTCTCGCCTCACCTGGGCCATTCACACTGCATCCCATAACAGCAACAGTAATATCTGCTTCTATTGTTTGTAAAAACTTTTCAACCTCTTTTGCAATAGGTATTAAATCAATCTGTGTTCTACCACATGTAGGACATGCAACTAAAGTTGGTGATTTCTTATATAAATTACAGTCTTTTAAAATTTCCTTTGCAACTTTAATTTCTTTTACAGGATCATCTGATAAAGATACTCTCATCGTATCCCCTATTCCATTTCTTAACATATATCCAAGACCTATACTTGATTTAACTGTACCACTAAATTCAGTTCCACTTTCTGTTATTCCTAAATGTAGTGGGCAATCAAATTCTTTTGATGCTTCTTCATAAGCTTCTATACATAAATCTAGATTACTTGCTTTAAGTGATAAGATATAATCATGGAAATCTAATTCTTCTAATATATCAATATGTCTTCTTGCACTTTCAACCATTGCTTTTGCTGTAGGTTTACCATATTTTTCTAGCAAATCCTTTTCTAGAGATCCACCATTTACTCCTATTCTAATTGGAATGTGTTTTTCCTTACACTTGTCCACGACAGCTTTTACTCTATCCCTTGAACCAATATTTCCCGGATTTATTCTAACTTTATCTACTCCAGAGCTAATTGCTTCTAATGCTATCTTATAATCATAATGTATATCTGCTACAATTGGAATATGTATTTTTTTCTTTATTTCTTTTATCGCTTTTGCATCTTCCATATCTAAGCATGCAACTCTTATGATTTCACACCCTGCTTTTTCTAATTCTAATGTTTGTGCTACAGTTGCTTCTACATCTTTTGTTTTTGTATTACACATTGATTGTATTACTACTTTATTTTGTCCTCCTATTTGGACGTTTCCTACCATTACTTTTCTTGTTTTAGTTCTTTCCATATCTATTTTTCCCTTTATTCTTTTTTTACATATTTAATCACATTTTTAAGTATTAATCAAGAAAAAAAGAACTTATTTGTTAATTTGTTTAACAAAAAGCCCTTCAATTTCTATATTTTCTTATTTAGATGCTATATAATAGCCTACACCTCTTTTAGTTATTAATATTTTAGGTGCTGATGTATCTTTTTCTATTTTCTCTCTTATTCTTCTTACTGTAACATCAACAGTTCTTATATCACCATAATATTCATAACCCCAAACTTTTTCAAGTAAAGTTTCTCTAGTTACTACTTGTTCTGGTTGAGAAGCTAAAAATTTTAATACTTCAAATTCTCTTAATGTTAAATCAATAACTTCTCCTCTTACCTTTACTTCGAATTTATCTAAATCTAATTCCAAATCACCAACAACAATTTTACTTTCTTTTTTCACATCTTCTTTATTAACTTGTGTTTGATTATTTGAAACAACATCCACTTTTCTCAAATTAGCTTTTACTCTTGCAACTAATTCTCTTACACTAAATGGTTTAGTAATATAGTCATCAGCTCCAAGTTCTAAACCTAATATTTTATCTATTTCACCATCTTTAGCTGTTAACATTATAATAGGAACATTTAATGAATTTTTTACTCTTTTACATACTGATAATCCATCTAATTTAGGAAGCATGATATCTAATAAAATCAAGTCTGGTTTTTTCTCTAATGCAATATCAACAGCTGTAACACCATCACTTGCTTCTATAGTGTTATATCCTTCTTTCTTTAAATTATAGACCAATATATCTCTAATTGGTTGCTCATCATCAACAATTAAGATGGTTTTTGCATCTTTCATTAATTCTTCTTCCACAAAAATTCCGCCTTTCTAACTTTAGCTTTATTTTTATAGTTATATTTATATCACAAAATATAAGTTTATACAAGTTTTTTTATAAAATTTATGTCTATGAAATTACTCCTCCGCCTAGAACAATACCTTCTTCATCATAAAAAACTACTGATTGTCCTTTCGTGACTGCCCTTTGTTTTTCTTCAAATTCTACTTCTACACCATCTTCATTTCTTCTTACAGTAGCTTTTGCCTCTTTTGCTCTGTAACGAATTTTAGCAAAACATTCGAATTCATCTTCCACTTCTACTTGGAAATTTAACTCTTTTGCAAATAACTTTTCACTATATAAATCTTCTTCTTTTCCAACGACAACTTCATTTTTCTTGTAGTCTAAATCAACCACATAAAGTGGATAAGAATATGATATTCCTATTCCTTTTCTCTGTCCTATTGTATAGTTTATAATTCCTTTATGTTTTCCTAAAATTTCTCCTGTTTTTAATCTGATATTTCCTTCTTTTGGTTTATCTTTCATATGTTCTAATAAAAATCTTTGATAATCATTATCTTCAATAAAACATATTTCTTGACTATCTTTCTTTTTGGCAACCTCTAGACCTTTTTTATCAGCTAATTCTCTTATTTTCTCTTTATTATTATACTCTTGAAGTGGAAATATTATATGTTCTAACTCTTCTTTTGGAATATTATATAAGAAATACGTTTGGTCTTTCCTTTCTTCATCAGACTTTCTTAATACATATTGATTATATTTTTTAGAAAACTCTATTCTCGCATAATGTCCTGTTGCTATATAATCACATCCTAGCTCTTTTGCTTTCTCATAAAATATCCCAAATTTCATCTTTTTATTACATTCAACACATGGGTTTGGAGTTCTTGCTTGCTTATATTCATTTATAAATTTTTGAATTACATAGCAATTAAATTCTTTTTCTAAATTAAAGGTATAATGAGGTATTCCTAAAGTTTCACATACTTTTTTAGCATCTTCTACTGCTTTTCCTTCTTCTCCATAAAGTATCATTGTACATCCAATTACTTCATACCCTTTTTCTTTTAAAAGCATGGCTGATACCGAACTATCTACTCCGCCACTCATTCCTAATAATACTTTCATTTATTGCTCCTTCTTAATCACCTATTGGTGCATAATGGTCTGTAACTACTTCTCTATCACTTGAGAAATCTGTTATTTCCATATCTAGCAAATCTTTATATTCTTCATATTTTTCTTCATCAATATTTTCACCGTTTTTAAATCCTATTAATATCAAATTTTGCCTATCAGTGTCTTCTACATTTCTTACTCTAAATAGTTTTACTTCTGGAAATACTGCTTTATATGTTGAGTATTCATATTTTATAAAATCATCATCTTCACCTTCTAGGCTAGAAATTATATTTGTAATTACCATTCCATTATCATTTAAAGCGTTTTTGGCTTTTTGTAAAGCTTCATATGTTGTTAATTCAAAAGGTGCATTTAATCCCTTAAATGCATCTATTAATATAGTGTCATACTTATTTTCTGTATTATTTAAAAAACTTCTTCCATCTTGATGATAAATCTTTAGTCTAGGATTTTCTATATCTAATCCAAAATCACTTACAGCAAGTTCTGTCATTTTTTCATCTATCTCAGATACATCTATTGTTTTATCTTGATATTTTTTTAGATAATATGTTGGATATGTATATGCTGCTCCTCCTATCATAAGAGTTGATTTTGCATCTTTATTATAATAATCAAATAAATCATAATAATATAAATATGGAGCTCCCATTTCATTTGTTTCTTGATTTATGTATGACTCAAAACCTGTATCTACTTGCATTGTTTTATAATTTATATCGCCAACCGATAAGTTCTTTATCCATATTCTACTATACTCTGAATCAACATCCTTTATTATATCAGGATTCTTCTTTTCAAATAAAACTTTTCCATAATAATTTAATCCAACCAATGTAATTAAACATATAAACATGCAAGCACAATATTTTATATCTTTTTTATCAAACATTATAAATGACAATATAAATAAAACTAATGCTACTATTAATATAAGTATTCTAACACCTAAATTAGGTATTAATAAAAATCCTCCAACAAAAGTACCAACTATACTTCCTATAGTTGATAATGAAGATATCTTGCCTGATGTTTTTCCTATATCTTCATGTGTTCTATCTTCTAACTTTACTGCAAATGGAGATACCATAGCTGAAATAAAGCTAGGTATTCCAAATACTAATGCTGAACATACTATTGCAACAAATACTAACTGGTCAGACACTTCTGACAAAGGTTTTACTAATATTGCTTCTAAAATAGGTATTAAACTCGTAAAGAATGCCCCACATAATATAAATAATGATAATAAATTTATATCTGGTTTTTTATCTGCAATCTTTCCTCCTAACCAGTATCCTATACTCATGCTCGTTAACATTATTCCTATAATAGTGGTCCAAATCAGATTAGAACTTCCTACATATGGTGATAATATTCTTGCTGCAACTAGTTCCAATATCATACCAAGTGCGCCACATAAGAATACGGTTATTTTCATCTTATATTTTTTCATAAGTTTCTCCTTTATCTCTTACGACTTTAATCTTTATCTAAATCTAATTTTATATGAACATCTTTTAATTGTTGGTCTGATACAACAGATGGAGCTTGCATTAATAAGTCTCTTGCCCTCTTATTCTTTGGAAATGCTATTACTTCTCTTATATTTTGAGAATTTGCAATTAACATTACCATTCTATCAAGTCCTGGTGCAGCTCCTGCATGTGGTGGTGCACCATATTGGAAAGCTTTATATAATGCCCCAAATCTATTTTTCACATCATCTTCTTTATATCCAGCTATTTCAAATGCTTTTACCATAATTTCAGGATTATGATTTCTAACAGCTCCTGATGCCATTTCATATCCATTACATACTAAATCATATTGATATGCTAAGATATCTAATGGATCTTTTGTCTCTAAAGCTTCTAATCCACCTTGTGGCATTGAAAACGGATTATGGTTAAAATCAATTGTTCCTTCGTCTGACAACTCATACATTGGGAAATCTACTATAAAGCAGAATCTATATGTATCTTTTTCCAATAAATCTAATCTATTTCCAAGTTCGATTCTTACTAGTCCTGCTATTTTTTGTGCTTGTTTTAGTTCATCTCCTATAAAGAATATAGCGTCTCCATTTTTAAATCCATATTCTTTTTCTAACATTTCTTTCATTTCTTCTGTTATAAATTTTGCAATTCCACCTGTTAATGTATTTTCTTCTAATTTTGTCCAAGCTAAACCTTTTGCTCCTACTTCTTCTGTCTTAGCAAAATCAGTCATCTTATCAAAGAATTTTCTTCCTTGTTTTGCGCCTTCTGGAACTACAATTGCTTTAACTGTTTTTCCTTCAAAAGCTTTAAAGTCTGATTTTTCAAATACTTTAGTTACATCTTGAATTATTAATGGATTTCTTAAATCTGGTTTATCTATTCCGTATTTTTCCATAGCTTCTTTATATGGAATACGTATAAATGGACCTTCATCTACTTTCCAATTTGTAAATTTTTTAAATGTATATGGTACTACTTCTTCTATTACTTTAAATACATCTTCTTGAGTAGCAAAACTCATTTCAAAGTCTAATTGATAAAATTCACCTGGTGCTCTGTCTGCTCTTGGATCTTCATCTCTAAAACATGGTGCTATTTGATAGTATTTATTAAATCCTGCAAGCATTAACAATTGTTTAAATTGTTGTGGTGCTTGTGGAAGTGCATAAAACTCTCCTGGATTTAATCTACTTGGTACTAAATAATCTCTTGCACCTTCTGGTGATGAATTTGCTAGGATTGGTGTTTGAATTTCTGTAAATCCTAATTCATCCATTTTATCTCTTAATGTTTTCATTATTTTTGAACGAAGTAAGATATTTTCATGTAACTTTTCATTTCTTAAATCTAAAAATCTATATTCTAATCTTAAATCTTCCCTTACTTCTTGATCTGTATTTATTTCAAATGGAAGTACATTTTTACATTTTCCAAGCATCTCTATTTTTTTAGCTACTACTTCTATTTCTCCTGTTGGAATTTTAGGATTTTTACTACTTCTTTCCACAACTTGTCCCACGATGTGGATACAACTTTCTGTGTTATATGATTTTATTTGTTCCTCTAATTTTTCATCATTTATAACAATTTGTGTTATTCCAAATTCATCTCTTAAATCAATAAAAATCATTCCACCTAAATTTCTTATTTTTTGAATCCAACCACTTAATTCTACTTCTTCATTTACATTACTTAAATTTAATTCTCCACATGTTTTTGTTCTATACATTTTTTTCTCCCTCTTTTTCCATTTTTAACTCTTATATAATACCACAATTTAAGCTTAATATCAATGTTTTTGAGAATTATATTTTACATTTTTCTTGCTTTTCATATATGTATATTAAACCAAAAATTGTTTAATATACATATATCATTTTTATAATTACAATATCTACTTACAATCTTAATCATTCACTACAAACCAATTTACTATTTTTTATAATTTACTAGAACAATTTTATTTGCATTTAATATTGTTTTTTGGTTATATTAATGATATTATAATACTAGTTTTTAACAGGAGATAAAATTATGTATAAAGAAACTTTTGATTTTTATGATAGAACAAGTCTAAAATCTTACAATTTAGACCAAACAATGAGATATCAATTAAATATGCTTGATAGATTAGACGTTTTTACAAGAAAACATTGTGAAAACGTTGGTGATTTAACATGTAGATTATGCCAACACTTACATTGTAATAAAGGATTTACAGAATATTGTACTATTTGTGGATATCTTCATGATATTGGAAAACAATTTATTCCACCCGCAATTTTACAAAAGCCTGGTAAACTTACAGATGAAGAATTTGAAATAATGAAAACACATACAACTATTGGTTACAATATGTGTATGAAAGATTCAAAATTACAACCTTATGCAGTAGGTCCATATTGTCATCATGAAGCTTTAGATGGTTCTGGATATCCTAGAGGATTGACTAAGAAAGATATTCCTTATGAAGCTCAAATTATACGCGTTGCTGATGAATATGATGCTATTGTTAGTAAAAGACAATATAAATCACATATTGGCATTTCAGATACTTTAAAAATTTTAATTGAAAATACTAAACCACATGAACAAATAAATAAATCAGATGCATTATCTGTTGTCGCCGAAAATACAAAACTTGGCAAAAATAATCCTGCCATTGTACGTGTATTATTTAAAGTTGTTATTGAAGATATCGAATATGAAATTTTCCTTACTCAAAGTTATGTAGAAGATTTAAAAGAAGAATTAAAGAGACTAAAACAAGTAGAAAAATATAAAATAGCTATGGATAAAGCAAAGAAAGAAAAAGACAAAAATTATTATTTTGAGGGTATGAAAATACTTCTAAAAAATGATGAAACTCCAGAAAATTTCCAATCTACTTATGAAGAATATCAAAAAGCATATGAAACTAGAAAAGCTATTATAGAAAATTTATATCATGAAATTAAAATAATAAAAAAACTAAAAGTATAATAGGGTGAAACATTCACCCTATTTTTATTCATCTAGTCCAAAGCTTACACCTAAAGCATTATTTACTTTATCAATTATCTTTTCATCATCAATATGACCTATTCTTTCTTTTAGCCTACTTTTATCAATCGTTCTTATTTGTTCTGCTAGAACTACAGAATTGCTTTTTAATCCACAAGAATCTGAATCTATTTCTATATGTGTTGGTAACTTTGTTTTACCTGTCTGAGACGTTATTGCTGCTGCGATGACTGTTGGACTATATTTGTTTCCTAGGTCATTCTGAATGATTAATACAGGTCTAATTCCTCCTTGTTCTGATCCAACTACTGGACTCAAATCTGCATAAAACATATCGCCTCTTCTAATTTGCATATTCTTCACTCCTAATATTACTAGATTGTCAAGTATGGTTTATTTTTTAGAAGTAAGAAATAGTCTATTTGCTATTTACATTTACCTCTCTATATAATATGTAAACAGCAGTTTTTTTGTTAGCATCCTTTATTTCTAATTTTGTTGGCATTCCTGTTTTTCTATTTATGTACAAATCTTTTTCTATCTTTGAATCATTTTTGCTTAAAGTCTCCATTATTATTTCATCTGAATTTTCTTTATACTTTGAATAACTACTTTCTTTATAGTCACTAATAAAGCTATCTAAATCTAAATGATTTTCAGACAAATATTCATAATTTTCAAAAATAGATACAAGATTTAAATTAGTGTTTTCTAATTTTACTTCATCATCCTTTTTGGTTATTTTTATTCCTTTTATATTACTTGGCTCTAATACTTCTTGATAATTGTCATTTTTTCCATTATATTCTTGTTTTATTACATAATTATTTTGATTTTTATTACTTTTAACTTCTACTTCTATTTCAGCTTCATATGATTTCATATTTAAAATATTATCTACCACTTCTTGACTACTTTTATTATTTCCAATTTTCAAATTTTTAATCCTGGAAAAATAACAAATTAAAAAAAATATTAATATTAAAATAACAACAAAACAAACAATTACAATTTTTTTCTTTTTTTCATTTTTCAAAAGATTTTCCCCCTTAAATAAAAAAAGTAATGGATAGTTTAATCCACTACATTTTTATTCTATAAGGTTTTAAAATATTCTTCTATAGCTTTTACAAGCTCATCCTTACTCTCTATTTTATTCATCATAGCCCTAAACTCACTAGAGTTCTTTAGATTTTTCGTATACCAAGAAATATGTTTTCTAAGTTCTTTTACAGCAACTTCTTCTCCCTTTTCTTCTACTGCTAATTTTATATGTTTCTTTATCACCTCTAATTTTTCTTCATTTGATGGTGGTGGTAATTTCTCTCCTGTCTCTAAGTAATATTTAATATTTCTAAAAATCCAAGGATTTCCAAAGCTTCCTCTTCCTATCATTATTCCATCTACACCCGTAGTTTCAAACATTCTATATGCCGATTCCTCATCTACCACATCACCATTTCCTATAACTGGTATGTTTACACTTTCCTTTACTTTTTTAATAATGTTCCAGTCCGCTTTTCCTGTATAATATTCACTTCTTGTTCTTCCATGTACTGTTATAGCAGATATACCTACTTCTTCTGCAATTTTTGCTACCTCTACTGCAACAATATGGTCGTTATCCCAACCTTTTCTTATCTTTACAGTTACAGGTACTTTCGATGCTTTTACTACAGTTTGCATTATACTTTTTACTTTATCTAAATCTAATAATAATCTACTTCCATCACCATTTTTTACAACTTTAGGAGCAGGACATCCCATATTTATATCTAATATGTCTGCAAATTCACTTACATATCCGGCTGCATATTCCATACTTTCTTCATCGCTTCCAAAAATCTGAAAACTTATTGGCCTTTTTTCTCCTTCTGTATTAAATAACCTTTTGGTTTTTTGGTCATTATGGAACATTGCCCTAGCACTTGCCATCTCTGTACATACTAATCCTGGTCCGAATTCTTTACAGATAACACGAAAAGGCAGGTTAGTAACACCTGCCATAGGAGCTAGTATTAAATTATTTTCTAATTCTACATTTCCTATTTTTAATTTATGTAAGTACATATAAATCTCCTAAATTTATTTTACAAATATAGTTTTTTGTCTTTTACTACTTATATTTAATAATATACCTATTAGCATAAAGTTTGTCATTAATGAACTTCCACCATAGCTTACAAATGGAAGTGGTACTCCAGTTATTGGTAATAATCCCATTACCATTCCAATATTTTCTACAAAATGGAATAAAAATACTCCTGTAATACCTGTAGCAATTAATGAGCCAACCTCATCTTTTGCTGTTTTTGCTACATACAAACTCTTTGTTATCAAAAGTACATATAATATTACAACCGTACCTGCTACTATAAATCCCATTTCTTCACCTATAACAGCAAAAATAAAGTCTGTTGATTTAGGATATAAGTATCCTAATTGTGTTTGATTTCCTTTTAATAACCCCATTCCCGTCAATCCACCTGCTCCAATTGCTATCTTTGATTGTATAATATTATATCCTGCACCTCTTGGATCTGACTCTGGATTTAAGAATATATCTATTCTTTGTTTTGCATGTTCAGGTAATATAAAATTATATATAAGCGGTACTGATACAACAACTAAAATTATTGTAACTATTATATATTTTTTATCTATTCCAGCAGCAATTATCATTAAGGCTGCTGCTACAACAAAAGCTGCAGCAGTTCCAAAGTCTGGTTGTTTTATTATTAGCAACACAGGTACACCTAAAATTGCAAGTAAAATTAATAATCTTGTTGGTCTATTTATTTCTTGCTTTCCTCTTTCTTGTATTCTACTTATTGCTAATGCTAAAAATAAAATTACAAATATTTTTGCAAACTCTCCTGGTTGAAAAGAGAAAAATCCTATATCAAACCAGCTAGTTGCTCCATTTATTTCCGGTGTAAATAATACTGCAATTAATAGAATAATAAACAGTCCATAAAATATTGGTGAAATTTTAACTAATGTTTCATAATCAATTAGCATTACACCAATCATTATTATTATACTTACAACAAACCATATACATTGTTTGTTAAAGTCATCATGTTCTGTTTCATTTGTTGCTGAAAATAGTGCAACCAATCCAATGATACAAAGGATAATTGCAACTATTAATATTGTCCACTCTACATTTTTTAATTCTCTCTTCCTCATTAAACCACTCTTTTTCCTAATTATTTTCTGATTTAATTTCTTCTTTTGTTTCTGCCTCTTCTTGCTCTTCTTTATTTTCTTCTTTTACTTCTTCTTCTTTTTCTGCCTTTACTTCTTCTATTATTATTTCTGCTTGCTCTACTTTTTGTTCTGCTTCTTCTTCCTTCTTTTCTTCACTTTCTTTTTCTTCTACTTTTTGTTCTTCTACTGTTTCTTCTTTCTTTACATCTTTTGCATTTACTTTTCTTGCTTCATTCTTTATGTTTAAAATCGGAATATTTGCATATAAGGCTGGTGCTCCATTAGTTCCATCACTATTTTCTTTATTTGTTAGTCTTACATCTATCGCACTCTCATCTACATCTATATATTTTTTTATTACTTCTATAATCTCTTGCTTCATTAATTCTAAGAAATCTGCTGAAACGTTTGCTCTATCTTGCATTAAAACTAAGTGAAGTCTTTCCTTTGCTGTATCTCTTGAATTATTGTCATTTTTATTTTCTTTCTTTTTCCAGTTTTTAAAAAATTTTGTTATGTTTTCAAACATACTTCCTACTTACCCCCAACGTTTATTGTTTTTTGAATAGTCTTTTTAGTTTCGCAAAAAATCCTTTTTCTCTTCCTGGAATAGTTACTTCTATTTTTTCTCCTAATACTCTTTTAGCAATTTCTATATAGGCTTTTCCTGATGGTGCTTTTTTATTTTGTATTACTGGTTCTCCTTTATTTGTTTGTGTAATAATATATTCATCATCTGGAACTACACCTATCAAATCTATTGATAAAAGGTCAACGATGTCATCAACATCCATCATTTCACCTTTTTTTACCATATTAGGTCTTATCCTATTTATTACTAATTGTGGATTTTTTATTTCTGATGATTCTAAAAGTCCTATAATTCTATCAGCATCTCTTATTGCTGATATTTCTGCTGTTGTTACAACAAT
>CALXXB010000005.1 GCA_944392525.1 uncultured Clostridia bacterium
ACAATTTTATCAACTGGTTCTGTAATTACTTTTTCAGAAATAACTGTTTTTTCAATCTCAACATCGTTTTGATATTTAACTTTGTATGTTACCTCTTTTAAACCATCTTTTCCTTCTTGTAAAACTTTGCTAGTTGTGTCGCCACTTGTTTCACTATTTTTTGTAACGGTTTCATAAGGTATTGTAACTTGTTCTACAACTATTTTTTCAGTAACTGGTGCATAATTCTCTAATAATTGGTCTAAAGATGTAGATACACCTTCTTCTGAAATCTTAGCTATTTGAACTTCGTTATATGATTTATCAGTTATTTTAATACTTTGACCTGAAGTTACTTCTTCATCTAGGTCTGGTATTGTTTTTTGATTATCTTCTAATACAATATTATTTTCTGCAAGTACTTCTGAAACTGTAGCTTTACTTGTTAAAGCTGTCATTTCGTATCCATTTTGAATAATAATTTTAACATCCTTTAAGTCTGTATTTACTGCCATTACTCCTATTCCTGATATTAAAATAAGAATAATTGTTACACAGATGATTTTAATGATAGAAATCGAAGCGTTTTCTTCTTTTTTCATCAATTTAATTCCTCCTTTTGGCAACACATTAATTATACTATTTTTTTTCATATTTGTCAAATTTTGCTCATTTCTTACTCGCAGAGGAGCTTTATAATTTTAGAATTTCTATATAATTTGTCCTTTTTATTAAGAAATCAGCACTTATTATATGCATAATATATTGTATGTAACTTTTTTAAAATTATTCCTGAATTTTCCATAATTATTTCATAAATTTACCACATAATTATTGTATAAAAATGTATAATATGTTATCATATTTTATATATTATTAAGAATAGGAGGAATTATGGATGGTAGCTTTAATAGTAATTATAGCAATCATTGTTATTCTTGTTATTGCCATTATTGCTATATATAATGGATTAGTAACAGCAAGAATAAAAGTTGATAATGCTTGGAGCCAAATAGATGTACAACTTCAAAGAAGATTTGACTTAATTCCAAACTTCGTTGAGACTGTAAAAGGTTACATGACTCATGAAAGTGAAACATTTGAGAAAATTGCTGAACTTAGAAGTTCTTGGGCAAATGCAGGAAGTGTTTCTGAAAAAGCTAAATTAGACAATCAATTATCTGATACATTAAAAACAATTATGGCTATTTCTGAAGGTTATCCTGAATTAAAAGCAAACCAAAACTTCTCTGAATTATCAGAAGAATTAAGAAATACAGAAAATAAAATTTCTTTTGCTAGACAATTTTATAATGATTCTGTAACAATCTACAATACAAAATTAGAAGTATTTCCTTCTAACATAATCGCTGGTATGTTCAATTTTAAAGCTCGTGACTTATTTAATGCAGAAAGCGAAGAAGCTAGAAAGAATGTTAAAGTTGATTTTGGAAGTAACCAATAAAATAAGATTTAAGGGGTTGGAGGTTATTCTCCATCCCCTTTATTAATAAGGAAGGATTTAATATGTTTCAAAATATAAAGAAAAATAAAATAGAATCAGGTGTAATAGTAGGTATATTTATTGTAGTAATCACTTTAATTGTTTATTTTATTTGTAATGCATTAAATTTAGGTTCAATTTCAATTGTAATAGCCTTAATTTTTTCAATAGCATCCGCATGGGGATCTTATTATTATAGTGATAAAATAGTTTTATCAGTAAATAAGGCAAGACCAGCTACTAAGGAAGAAGACCAAAAGTTAGTAAATATTTTAGACGCTTTAATGATTTCATCAGGTTTACCAAATAAACCTAGATTATATGTTGTAGATGACGCTCAACCAAACGCTTTTGCAACAGGTAGAAATCCTCAAAATGCTGTTATATGTGTTACAACTGGTTTACTTGAAAAATTAGACTACTACGAACTAGAAGGTGTTATAGCACACGAAATGAGCCACATTAAAAACTACGACATTCGTCTTAGTTGCGTTGTTTCTGTTATGGTTGGGTTCATTGTTATGCTAGCTGATTTATTCTCTAGAACTTTATTCTGGGGAGGATTAAAGAGAGATAATGATAGTGATAATAAAGCAAATGGTATTTTAATGATAATTGGTTTAATCTTTCTAATATTATCTCCAATATTCGGCTCTTTAATGCAACTTGCTCTATCTAGAAAAAGAGAATTTTTAGCAGACGCAACTGCAGTAGAATTTACTCGTAATCCTGATGGACTAATCTCTGCTTTAGAAAAACTTGAAAATGATCCTAACCAATTAAAAACTGCAAACAGTGCTACTGCAAACATGTATATCGTAAATCCATTTAAGAAAGATACAAAAGAAGGAAAAAGAAGAACTACAAGTATTTGGTCTACACATCCAAGTACACAAGACAGAATAGAAGCTTTAAGAAATTTAAAATAAAAACGTTTTCATTTGTCATTTTTTCGACGTTTTTAGACACTTCTATAAAAATATATAAAATAAAAGATGAAGAATTAGTTTTCTTCATCTTATTTTTTGCATTATGATATACAAGTTCTTTATCACATTTCATTATTTATTAAGGTACAAGCATAGATTATTTAATAACTTTGCTTACTACTTCTTGTATTTGTTCTTTTGTAATTGTTCCCTCTCTCAAAACATGTGGAACACCATCAATCACCTTAACAATTGTAGAAGCCACACCTAGTTCACTTATACCACCATCAATAATACAATCTACTTTTCCTTCAAAATCATTTTTTATATCATCTATATTAATTCCACTAGGATTACCTGAAATATTTGCACTAGGAGTCGCTATTGGAACTCCTGCATATTCTATTAATTGTTTAGCAATTGTACCACTTGGCATACGAACACCAACAGTATCTCCTCTTGCTGTTAGAATATCAGGTACAATTTTTTTCTTTTTTAATATAATAGTAAAAGGACCTGGCCAAAATTGTTCCATTAAAGCTCTTTCTAAATCAGTAATATTTTCTGCCACCATTTTTACCATTTCTATATTACTTACAAGTAAGCTTATAGGCTTATTAAAATCCCTTTTCTTTATTTCATAAATCCTTCTTATAGACTCTTCATTAAAACCATTTGTACCTATTCCATAGACTGTTTCTGTTGGGAATATTACAATCCCACCTTTTTTTATTAATTGAGCTGGCTCTTTCAACTTTTCCAAATCTATATCATTTCTAAAATCCATGTATTTTTTCATATAAATCTTCCTTTATTACTTTTTATAAACATGTCACAAAATATCTAAAAAGTGACAAAAGTTAACATCCCTAATAATAAAACTAGTAGTATAACTACTAGCCTTTATTATTCATTATTTATTTTCTTCTGATTTCTTTTCTTCAACTTTCTTTGTGTTTTTAGCAATTTCTGTTGTATTTCTACAAATCACTAATAAAATTAAAGAAAATTCATAAACAACTCTTGCAATTACATTTCCTAATACTAATTGAAGTAAGAATCCTAAGAAACTATCTCCTATTATAGCAAAAGATGACAATGTTATATAAATTGCGACAATTAAATAAGTTATTTTCAATAATGCTTCTAAGAACATTTTCTTAAATGATAGGAAATCATATAGCCAGCCAAGAAATCCTTTGAATTTTCCTTCATTTTTCTTATTTAAAAATAAGAAATATATTAATATTCCACCTACTATAGCTAATATTAATGATAAAATAATCCATACTGTACTTCCAATAGCACCGGAAATATTAAATAATGATCTTGAACTATACATACTTCTTTCCCCCTTTATTTTTTTCACATTCTATCATAAAAACTTAATTTCGTCAAATTTAACCAAAACTCGACAAATAAGTTTATTTATATATTTTAATTATACTCTCAATTTTATTATAATATGACCTTTCATTTAACTTATCTTATATATTTTTCTTGCATTTTCATAAGTGATTCTAGCAACTTCTTCTTCCGAAATTTCTTTTACAGCCGCTATTTTTTTTGCTATATATTTAACATTTCTAGGGTCATTTCTTTTTCCTCTTAATGGTTCTGGAGACAAATAAGGGCTATCTGTTTCAATTAACATTCTATCGTTTGGTACCATTTCAATTATCTCTTCTGCGTTTTTAGAATTCTTAAATGTTACAGGTCCTGCAAATGATATATAAAATCCAAGTTTTAAGCCTTCTTTAACAAGTTCTCTATTTAATGGGCAACAATGAAAAATTCCTTTATTTTTAGTATCGTTTTCTTTCAGAATACTTAATGTATCCATTACCGCTTCTCTCGTATGTATTACTATTGGTAAATTCAATCTATTTGCCATATTTATCTGTTCTATAAAAGCTTTTCTTTGAAGCTCTCTCATTTTCTCATCTTTTTCCCAATAATAATCTAATCCAATCTCTCCAATTGCTAAAACTTTATCATTTTCTTTAGCTAACCTCTCAATTTCATCTAACATTTTCCACAATTCTTCTTCAGTTTGTGGAATATCATTCGGAGAAATACCACAAGTTGCATATATAAAATCATATTTTTTAGAAAGTTCTATTGCTTTCTTAGAACCTTCTAAACTATATCCTGCAGAAATAAAACTTACTCCTTCGTTATGTATTTCTTCTATTATTTCTTCTCTATCACCATCAAACTTTTCATCATCTAAATGTGCATGATTATCAAAAAACATAATTATTATCCTTTCCTATTTTGATAAAATTGTTACATTTGCTACTGCATACTCCTTGCAATGTGAAATGCTAACATCTATATTTTCTATATCTTTTAAATCTACACCAACTATTTTTAAAGTAGGTCTTCCTTGCTTATTATTCTCCACTTCAAAATCTTTCCAACTAATAGAAAATTTGTCATCTATCTTCCAAGATAAAGCTTTAAAAGCGGCTTCTTTTGCTGCAAATCTTGCTGCATAATGTTGATACTTTTGCTTTTTCTTACTTTCACAATATTTAATTTCATTTTCAGTAAATACTCTATTTAAAAAGGCTTCTCCTAATTTTTCTATGCTCTCTTTAATCCTATAAATTTCAATAATATCTGTTCCACAAGTTACTTTCATCACAATCTCCTTAAATAAAAATGAGACAGAAAAGATCTGCCTCTTAATTTCTCATCAAAACTATAAAATTTAGTATATTAAATATCAATGATGCTGCAAGTACTAGTCCAATTACAATTGTTGATGTTCTATTTTTTTCTATGTTAAGATCTTTATATAATATATCATATTTATTTTTTACTTGACCATATAATCTTTCTAGTTCCAATACCTCACCTATTCTATGGTTCAACATTGTTCCTGTTTCATCATCAGTTATTTCTCTTATCCATAAATTTTTAGTAAAATCTATAAAGTTTTTCCTTGCTTTCTTTACTTGTTTTGGATCTTTTAGTTGTAATTCTATTTTCTTCAAATATATCTTCTTATATAAATTAATTATATATGTATATAAGAATTGGTTTTCAAACTCATCTGGTAATATTGTATAATTATTCATATCTTCACTAGATGAAAATAGCATAACTCCCAATTTACTTAATGCTAGCTTTGCATATTTCCAACTTGATACTGTAGTTATTTTTTCTTCTTCTAATTTTCTACTATTATCTGCTGGTAATACATTTGCAAATCTTATATAGTGATGAGCTATTTTCTCAAAATCACTAGTACTATTCCATGCCTCTTGGTCTATACAAATATATGAATATGTCAAAAATCTTTCTGTATCAATATCAAGCTTCATAGCATCTAAATTAGAACCTGTTATTTTCCTTATAAAATCTCTAAATGTTTCGCTATTTGCAAAACTATTTGTTTGAAGACGTATATTATCATAAGCATCTAATGTCGCTTCTCCATTTATATCTCTAAATTTATAATTAAAGTTTAAAATATTTGAGAAACTATTATCATCTTCAACATTAGTCTTAATAACTAAAAAACATATCCCTGTTTCAAAGCAAACAATTTCTATCTTAGAAATTGTAAAGAATATTCCTTTTGAATCATCTACTTTTCCTTGTATATCTTTTGTTATTCTATATTCAAATATATTACAAGGATATTTACTAAGTATTGCTGCTCTTGTTTCATCTGGTAAATCTTCTAATCTCTTTAATTTACTACTTCCAAAACTAAAACTTGAGAACAAAAAGTCTCTTGTTTTAGGCAAAAAGTATTGATACATTTTAAAATCTTTTTCTTTTTGAAATGTTTTTAATTTGAAATCTTTATCTCTTAACATCTTTAATATGTATTTTTGGTATTTTCCTTCTTTTATTACAAATGGATGAAGGAAGTATGTGTATTGGTAATTTGTCTTTAGTTCCATTACTTTCACCTCTTATTTATTTCCTATAATAGTTCATATTAAGGTCTTTTCCTAAGTACCAACTTCCAATGAAGTCAACTTGTAAATAATCGTCTAAATCATATGTTGGCTCTTGTACAACATTTCCATTTCTATCTATCGAACCCCATTTTCCGTCCTTTTTTATTCCTGCATATCCAAAAGCATTTTGTTGCCCTGCATCATCATATATATAGTCAACTACTACCTTTCCATCTTTATCAACAAAACCGTATTTTCCATTTTTCTTACTTAAGAACAATGTATTAGATGTAAATATATCTGCTTCATTTTCCTCTTCGAATCTAAAATTATAATATTTATATTCATCATCTTGTCTTATTTCTATATAACCTTTTTCATCATCTAAGTCTGTTACCATTCCTGTTAATTTTACTTCATAATTGCTATTTAACACTTCATTATTATAATTTTCATCTTCTGCTACATATAAATCCGCTTTTTCATTATATGTTATTCCTCTATATTTAAACTCTACTTTTGTTTCATCATTTAAATCTATTATTCCAAAATTGTCACCTGTTTTTGCAATAAATGTACCTGTTTTAGCCTCTTGTAAATCATCATAAGTTGCATCTATTGTAGTTTCTCCAGATAAACTCATTACTCCGAATTTATCTCCATCTTTATAAATTACTCCGTTTTCTGGATTTTTAAGAATAGCTGTTATTTCATCATAATTTTCACTTAAAGCTTCTGTTCCGTCTCTTTTAACTACTTTCTGTTTTCCATTCTCAGTTACTACGTAATAGTCTCCTTGATGTATTTTAGATATTTCATCATATTTCATTTCTAATACTTGTCCATTTGCAATATCTACTATTCCATATTTTCCTTCTGCATTTCTTACAACAAATCCTTGTGAAGCTTCATCTCCTAAAGCTTGTATTTCTGCATAACTTGTTGGAAGTAAAGTTTTTCCTTCATCATCAACGATTCCATAATTTCCATCTTTCAAAACAAGTAGAGTATTTTCTTCTACTCCTTGAAGAGCTGTTATTTGGTCGTATTCACATGGTAAAATTTCGTTTCCATCCATATTAATTAGTCCATACTTTCCACCATTTTGTACTCTTAACACTTTACCATCATATGATAAATTTTGATTTTCATCCATATTTGAAATTGCTTCTATTTGTTCATAATTTGTATATATTTCTTCGTTTTTACTATTTAAAGCTTTTGTACTGTACGTTCCGTCATCATAATTTACATCAAATGTACATAAGAAGACATCTTCTTTACTATTAGGAACTACTATCATTTCAGCATATGATGGGTCTATTACGATATTTCCATTTGAATCTATTACTCCCCATTTGTTGTTTTGATATGCTGCAAAATAATCTATGCTAGTTACATTTCCTTGTTCCTCTTCTCCATCTAATATGCCTTTTAACATAACAACACACATAATGATTACAGCAAATAAGATTATTACAGCAAACACTTTCTTTAAATTTAATTTTGGCTCATCATATCTTTTTCCTCTACTCAAGATATTTTCCTCCTTTTGCACATTTATAATATATCATATGTTACAAATCTTAGCAATAAATTTTAAGCTTGTTTTTTTCTAAATTTACATACTAAAACACTCATATCATCTTTTGCTACTCCATAGTTATTATCAACTGCTTCTTCTAGTATTAGATTAGCTATTTTTTGTGTATTAGTTGTCTCTATATCTTCTAATAAATATTTAATCCATAATTCTTTATTTTTATATTCTACATTTGAATCTAAGATTCCATCTGAGCAAAGTACTATTATTTCTCCTGACTCTATGTCTTTATCAAATGTTTGAATTTTACTTCCTTCTACTATTCCTGTTGGTAAAGAATTTGATTTTACCATTTGAACTCTTTTACCATGTTTTATATATGTTGGACATGCTGCGCTTTTTATAAATTCAACATTTCCTAAGTATAAATCAACTATTGCTATATCTAAAGTTGCAAAACTTTCTTTATTTTGGTTAATTAATGCATTGTTTATTAAATCTAATGATATATTCTTATCAAATCCTGATAATAGCAAATTTTCTAACAATCTTAAAGCATTTGAGCTGCTCGTCTTTGCCTCTTTTCCACTTCCCATTCCATCACTTATTGCAACTAAATATTTTCCATCTTTTAATCTAATTGTTAAAGTACTATCTCCTGAAAGTTTGCTTTTTGATTTTGTCATACTTGCTGTTCCCATTGCCATCACATATTTATCATCTGATAAAAAGCTTAGCTTCTTTCCTACTACTGCTTCTTCATTTAATACTATTTTTTCGTCTAACACTTTAGTAAGTATTTTTTCTATTGTTTCTAATTTAGCTGTTTCTAAATTTTCATTTAGATAAATTTCTATTATAAATCTATTTTCTTTTTTAATAACTATATCTTGAATTTCTATACCTTTTTGTTCTAATAGCTCTATTATCTCTTGTTTTTCTTTTGCATACTTTTCTTCATTTACTATATCATCTTCTAACCCTTTTGCCATGCTCTCTATTGCTTTTGATACACCTTTTAATTGTTTTTCTACATTCTTCTTATTTTGAGCTATTTTTTTCTTCCAAATAAAGTCTGATTTAGCAACTTTATATGAAACATTTATTGTCCTTACTATTTGCATAATATTTTCTTCTAAACGTTTACTTATATCTTTATCATCAAATCCTATTATATAACTATTACAATCTGCAAATATTTTTAATAAATCTTGCCTTGATATTTCTTGTTTATCAAGCAATAAATTAAATATTTTATCTACAATTTTACCATTTACATCTGCTATATCATCATATAACATATTATCTTTATATGGTTCTAAATTATTTAACAATTCAGACACAAATATCTTTTTATTCTCTTCTTGTTCTTTATCTACTTCATCTTTTGTCGTTGGTTCTTCCTTATATGTTGTAGCCATTTGGTTTATCGCTTGAGATACATTGTTTAAACTTTCTGCAACTTCTTTACTCTTGTTTAAAGCTCTTTCACCTGTCATAGGTAAAAACTTTGAATTTCCTATGAATTCTTCTAAGTCTATTTGTAGATTCTTTGGTACTAATAATAGTCCTATTGATGCAATTAATATTTCTTTAAAATGTATTAATTCTACTGTATATCCATTTGATACATATGCTAAAACTATATTACCTAAAGCAAATCCTATAACTACACCTATTTTTCCAAACCTATTTAGTATACCCGCAATCATTCCTGATATTGCATATGCTGCTATCATTATCGGCTCATTATTACTTATAACACCTAAAGTTACTCCTATTGTTACTCCTGATGTTGTTCCTACTAATATTCCATTTTTCCATCCTAAAATCATTACAATTAATATACTAAATATATTTCTTATGCTAAACCCGTATATACTAGAATCTCCAAATGCCGCTACTGCTATTGCAAATAATAAACTTGCTCCTATTACTTCTTCTATTGAAAATGCCCTTTTTGTATAAAATTCTTGAACAACAGGTAATGAATTTACAAAGATTTTATAAAATACTAGAGCTATTATTGATAATGTTATCGCACTTAGCACATCATATAATGTAAACACTGACATGAATACTTTTACTATTCCTATTATAAGCATAGAAATAAATACATTTTTCCCAATTTTTATTTTTTCGTTTCTTTCTTGTTCATTGTAACGTGGTTTTATTATAAATAATGTAGCTATCATTACAATAGCAGTTAGTAAATATTCTACTGCTCCTCCAACTCCAAATTTTATAAGATTACCAAGTAACGAAATCACAACTATCCCTAAGGCTGGAATAGAAAATGCTAAACAAGCTCCTAGCAAACTTATGCTAAATATTGAAAATTCTCCACCTAAAGATACGAATGATAACATAAATGCAATAAGATATATTACTATATTTTCTTTTGCAAACACATTTCCCAATATGTTAAATTTGTTTTTTCCTTCATTTTCCACTTCGCTTTTATTATTTAAATCTATTGTATCTTCACTCAAATTTTGAAACATCCTTACCACCTCTTAATATTTGATAAGCTTATTTTACTACTTGTCCTTTGTGGTTTTTGTCTTTTCTAGTCTGTTAAACTAAAAAAGTTTTTTACAAATTTTTATATATACTTTTTATTTTTTTCATAATAATATAATATACGATTTTTATTTTATTACAGAATATCGAAAAAAGCAATATTTTAAAAAAAGGTTATTGGATTTTATCAAAATATTTTTCACATAAAAAACAGGATAAATATTTCTATCTATCCTGTTTTTTCATAATATAATTATTTAATTATATTACTTAATTACTTTCTTTTTAATAAATACAATTCCTGCACCTAATATAACAAGTGTACTAACTCCTAGAATAATATATGGGACATAATTTCTGTCTTCACCAGTAGGACCTGTTACCGTAACATATACATTATCATCGTCATATTCCTCTGTTGTGCTATCTCCTGGTACATAGTTACCTGGTATTGATTCTTCAATTACTTTATTCTTTAAGATATTAACCTCCATGTAGTTATCAAGTGAGAAGTCATCTGCGTTATTTGATAATAATTTAGACACTTCCATCTCAGCTGTTACTGCTTCTCCAGGCTTCATACTTGCAAAAGCTTCTGTTTGTAATACTTGGTTATATCCTTGAATTACATCGAATGCTTCTTGTGATAAGTATCCTTCCTCAACTAATTCTTGTGTAATTTCTGCAAATGTCCAGTTTGTGTTAGCCGGATTATCTGGATCAAATTGTAAATCATTTGATAAGTAATCAAATAGTCTCGTTACAGTTGCTATCTTAAACTTATTCTCTTTGTCAGCTGGTACAATTCCATAAATATAGTAATCTTCATCATTGTAATCAATCTCAGCTTTTGTATTGTCTACAGTTATTCCATATCTTATTGTTAATGTTGCACCTTGAATTAATTCACTATCTAATTCAATTGCTACGTTTCCATCTGGTAAGAATCTTATATGTTTAAGTTCTCCTGTTCTAGGATCTCCTTCTATAACAACTTGTCCATTAGCAAGAGTTACTTTAATATAGACAATCTCTTTACTTAAGTCAAGTGTTTGTATAGGTCTTCTTATAAGTCCTAAATCTACATGTTCAAACTCAATTCTGAAGTATTCTCCAAATTCACTTATGTGATTCAAATCTTCATCATAATCAAGTTCTACTTCAAATCCCCTTGATGCTGCCTCAATATTTTGCAACTGCGTATCCTTATTTGTTACCATTCCATAGTTAATCTCATGTTCTGTAGTTCTATATTCTACTATATCGATTCTGTCTCCGTTTGTATTTATACCTACTTCATCTTTTGCATCTGATAATCTATTTTCATTATCTGTGCTGTCTTCTCTATACCAGAAATCGTTCATTGAAGTTGCTGCATTCTTGTCTCCACCTCTGTAGATTGTTGATTTGTAATCTAAAACTTCTATAGTATTTACTTCATTTCCATTTGTATCGTAAATTACACTATTATTTCCATATGTATAACGTATTAAATATTTTCCAGGTATTACACCAACAAATTCATAATATCCGTCGGCTCCCGTTGTGTAAGTTGCATCTACGATCGATGTATCCATCTTATATAGGCTTGCAACAGATAAATCATTATTATCTAATACATTTACACTACTTAAATCAATGCCATCTCCAACACTTAATAAATCAACTTGAACGTTTCCTATTAAATTCTCACCATCTGTAAGTTTGCCATCACCTTTTCTTTCTTTGTCATATCCTGTTCCTGCAAGTAAATCTTCTCTTGCTGCATCTTCCCATACTGTTCCTGTGATTTTTCTACCTTCTCTAATAGTTACAACAAATGATGGTGCTGAATCCGTATCATCTTCATAAGTCTCTCTGTTAGTTGGTTCTGCTGTTTCTGGATTTGAGTCCTTATCTATACCTGCATACTTTTCAGTGAATCCTTCATCAGCAAATGATGAATATGAAGTTATTTCCGTTACAGAATTTAGCGTTATATCTTGATTTAATACTGTATTTATAGCTTCATTTTGTAATTGATAGTTTATATAATATAAGTTTTCAGATTGTGGTCTATTTTGTGAGTTAACATCGATATATACTCTCCTATATCCATTCTGGCTATATGAATTATCTACAGTATAATTTACATTATTACCATTTGCGTCCTGAATACTACTTATATCATATCTTGCATCAAAGTAGTTTACAATTTGATTTGTTCTTGTATATACATTTGTAGCTTCATTTCTAATAGATATTTTGTATCTAATATTCATTTGTAATGAATTTGGATTATTTACGTTATATGACACATCTGAAGAGAATATCTCTCTTGTATATGATGCACTTCCATATTCGTTTCCAAACTTAACAGCCATATTAAATCCACTATCTTCTAAACTTGTATTTTCAAACCTTTGATCATATCTATAAGTATGTGTATATCCATTTAGTGATATAGTAGCTTGTTCAATATCTTCTATAACAGCTAAATCTGGCATCTCTCTTTCATATACACCTAAGTTTATATATGGTATTTCGTCAATACTTTGACTATATATTGAATCTATTGTAATTGCTGTTTGTCCAAGTAATGCATTTGGTGTTGCATCTTTTGTATTTGCAGTAATTAAATATTGTTCGTCAATTCCTGCAATTGGATATTTTTGTCCATCATATCCATATAAGTATTCTCCACCATAATTTAATGTACTTACATAATCAGCAAAGTCATAATTTAATCTATAAACACTATGGCCACTACTATTTTGTGATTCATCATTTACGATTGTAGCATAATTCTCATTGAACTGTGGTCTTAATTGGTCATCTGTTGCTTTACTTCCGTTATCCTTATCAGCATGTATTTCAACAGATTTATAACACATACCATTATATTCAAACTCCATATATGCTCCATCTATATCTTCGATTTTTATCTTCTTTGCTGATGGATCTCTTAAGTAATCACCAAAAATGTAAGCTCCTTCTTCTTGCTGTCCATTTGAATTTGTTATTGTTCCTGTTGTTCTAGTATCAAGAATTGTTCCATCTGCTTTTTTAAGTGTTACTTTTACGTTTGCTAATCTCTTATCTTCGTTATCATATTCAGTATCTTTCCATAAATAGTTTCTTTGAGAATCTTTATCAAAAATCATATCTTCCCAAACATATCCACTTAATTTAATATATACTCTTTTATTTTTAACAGTTAAAATATCGAATATATCGTCATTTGTTCCTGCGTTTACTCCTGTATTTATCGAAGTTTGTCTAATTACATTTATAAGTGATGTATTTCCTGTTCCGTTTCCCATATCACTTTCCCAACTTATAATAGCATCTAGATCAAGTCCATTTGCTTCAGCATCATTTAGTTCGTATCCAAAATTATTTCCAATAGACAACTCAACTATTTCATATTTTCCTATTAATAAGTCATAAATTCTTATTACACCGTTTTCATCTGTCTTAAATTCAGTAGCTTCATTTATATTAGATGTTGTTTCTAACCCACCTAAATTTATAGTTCCAGTTACTTCTTTTTGAACATTTCCATCATTATCATAAGCTATGATGTATCCTTCATCATTTCTCAATTTAAATGATACACCTGGTAATGGGTGACTTTCGTTATCCATATCTATTTTTTCTATTTTAAAGTTACCTGTTTGTTTCTCATTTTTTACTGTTACTACTGTTCCTTCTTCCACATGTTTAAATTGAACATTATCTGGTATAAGTGTATATCCATAATTTGGGTTGTTAATTTCTATAGTCTCATAATTACCAACATCTAATCCTGTTATAACTATTGTTCCATTTTGAGAATTAGTTACAAAGGTTGTAGCTTCACTTTCATTTTCTGTATATGCACTAAATGGGTCTGTAATATCATAAACACCATCTGATACCTTATTTGCAATTACATAACGCCTTGTATCAGTATTTCTTATTTTGAATTCTACATTTCCTAATTTTGTATTATAATCATCCTTATCAACTTTCTCAACTGTTAATTTTCCTCTTTTTCTATAATCCTTTATTGTTATTTTGGTTACTTTATTATCTTCACCTTTTAATTCTACTTTTATAGGTCCTACTACATTTTGATTTATTGATATGTCTGTTACTCCACCTGTTCCTATTTGCTGTGTCGCACTTATAATTTCCGTACTATAGTTAGTTAGACCATCATCAACCTCTTCTATATAATATTGATATTCAATTGATATATTGTCAATTGTTACCGTTCCATTATCAGAAGTATGAATTATAGTTGCATTACTTTCATTTGCATCATATGATGTTGATGATTCAATTGGTATTGTAGTTTGTCCACTTATTGAATTTTGATCATTGATTCTTAGGTATTTTTTCTCTGAACCATTCATATAATATATTTTAAATGCAAAATCTTTGACATTTTCGTAATCTTCTATTCCTGTATATGCACCAATTTTCTTAACTGTTATTTTTCCTAAGTTGTTTTTAGCAGTAAAATCCACTTCACTATTTGATGGTTGTGTTGGATTTGGAAATCCTTTAAATATTGCTACACCTTGACTGCTATCAGCGCCTATAAAAATCATTCTAGCTCTTATAAATCCTTTAGTAACTACTCCTGTATTAGGATCTACAATATCTCCTCCACCTGCTGAACCTGAAGCAGTAATTTTCACTTTAACTTCTAAGCTTGTTAATACAGAATCTGTTACAATATAGAATGAATTTCCGTTTGTAGGAATTCCTGAAATATTGTTAATAGTTCCGCCTACTGAGTTTGCAAACCCAGAAACATTTGGATTACTATTTCCATCTGTAATAGTTACCCCGCTTATTGTTCCTGCTGTAGTTATTGAAAATGGTCCTATATAACTATATGTTTTCCCGTCTAGTTCTGTTGTCTTTACTTCTTGTTTTTCTGAATTATTTGATATTATATCTGAACTTGAGGCTGTTGTTTCACTACTAGCATATCTATCAGCATAACTTAAAATTGTCGCTCCTACTCTTCCTGATTGTGTAAGATATGTACTCTCCTGTTTGTTAGCAAAAGGCCCTATCAAGTCATATAAATTTGTTGAGTTAAAGAAATTATATAAAGCATTTCTTGGTCCATTATTTTTACTGCCTGATGAAGCAGTTGTTCCTGTACCTGGTTGTACTGTTGCTGCATAACATAAGTATGCTAATTTCTTGGCATTATATGTATTTCCTCCACTTATTGTTCCTTGTCCAAAAATTTGGCTTGTAAATGTTCCATTACCATTAATATCTATTATACTTTTAATTGAAATACCATGACCACCAAGTCCTGTATTTTTTCTTTCTGTAAGACATATCCACTGTGTTTTACTTTTTACTCCATTTTGTGTCACAAAAGCATGCCCTACTCCTACATTCCAGAAGTCATTGTTAGTATCTCCAGATGCCGCAAAGTCTGCCATAGCTCCTATATCAGTAGTAATAGCAAAAACATATCCTGCACCAATCAATATTAGCACTATTGCTATAATTACAGAAAATATATACAATCGTTTTTTACTCTTTTCTTTCATTAACTCTACTTCCCCTCCTTTCCTTTAAAATTCTTCTTTATCTTTCTTTAATACTTTTTTGTTTATTACAAAAATACCTGCTGCTAATATTGCTAATGATGCAAATGTGATTACTATAAACATTACTACTCCACCTGTAGCAATACCTATAATTAATTCAGTTCTTGAATAATCATCTTCTGAAGCATTGTTATTTCCTGGTGTTGAATCTATATCGTTTACTCCTTGTGTATTTGACGCTTGAGCAATTTCAGCAACATTTATAACTGTTCCTGTGTTGTCTTCATTCATTGTTTTTACTAATACCAATTCGACTGTTTTTTCTTCTCCTGGTGCTATCGGTGTATTAGATAAACTATTATTTTGTAAATTATCATTTGATTGATACCAATCTGGATTTAACTCAGAACTGAAGCTTAAATCAGAAGGTATATAATCAACTATATTTTGAACATATCCAGGAATTTCACCTGTATTAGTTATCTTAATTCTATATGTTATAATTACTGTTGCGTTATTTATTTCTTTAGAATGTATCTCAAGTCTTGCTAGAGATTGATCCCCATAACCATATTGAGTTGTACCTTTGTTAGTTTGTACTGTAGCTTCACTTATGTATTTGTCCAATTGTAAGTCAAATACTGAAGCTTCAACTAAACCAATATCTATATTTGTAATATCTGATGATACATTAATTGTATCTGTAGCACCTACTGTAGCAGATATTCCATCTATCGTCATATTTTTACTTATAACATCTGAATTTTGAGTATCTTCAACTCCTGATTTTTTATATTCTGTAAGTGAATATTTATTTGAGTCATATCCAAATACTAATATATAACTTCCTTGAGGCACGTCCAATTCATAACGTCCATTTGAACCTGTTGTGGTATTTGCACTTTCTAAAGATTCTCCTGTATTTGTATCTATTGCTCTTACTGATACTCCTGATAATGTTGCTTCTGAAACATCTCTTCTTCCGTCTTTATTACTATCAATCCATGCCGTACCAGTTATAGTATATTTTGTACCTAAACTTGGATTATCTGTTCCTGGATTATCTATTCCTGGGTCATCTGTTCCTGGGTTATCTGTTCCTGGATTGTCAGGATCTTCTGGACCCGGATTTTCTTCTTCCGACAACTTATATACTATACTATTTGATGTAGTATCTCCCATTACTGTTGAAACTGTTAAATTATTAACTATTTCATTATTAGGGACTCTACTTATATCAATATATCCTTCTAATTCTAATTGTGTTGTTTTTCCTGCAGCTATCTTGTGGCCTTCTACATATACATCTCCAAGTTCTAGAGACTCTCCATCAAGTGTTATTGATTCTACCTCAAATCCTTTTGGAATATAATCATAGAAGGTAGTTGAAATCTCACGATTTGTTAAGTTTTTAATCAAGAATGTATATCTAATTTCTTGTCCATCTTCTAGTATTGAATTATTTTCAGGATTTCCTATTTGTGTTACTTCAATCCATTTTTCTTCTACATCTTTTGATTGCATACTAAAATCTTTGCTTGTCTCTGTTTCATAATTCCATTCATACTTATAAGGACCTTCTTCAGCTAACTTACCATATGACATACTAACTGTATTTGTAACTGTTTCTTCTGTTATCTTTTCAGCATCTATTTCAATTGTTATAACTATTTCTAAGCTTGTATTTCCCGATAACAGTTTTTCTCCTGTTAGTATATTATTTTGTATACAAAATGATTCATCTTCTTCTGTAGGAACTTCATTTGTTATATCGATTTGTTCTTCACTGCCTTGATACCTTACTATCGCTCTTTTGGCTGAGAATCCTTCTGGTAAATTATCTGTAACCTCAAACATTAAATCTTCTGACTCTTTATTTTCTAAGGTAATTGTTAAGTCAAATGTATCTTCGTCCCCTAACTTCTGATTTTCGCTAAGATTAGAAGTTTGACTTACTGCTACATTTCTTTGTTGATTGTGTACTTTTATTGTAGCCATATTTGAAACATATGTATTTGTAGCTGATACTTCATACATAAATGATATATCTTTTTCTTTTTCTTGGAAGTTATTTATTTGAACATATAGTTCCATTTTTGTAATTTCTTCAGCTTCCATATTTGGAATTTCAAAAGTTAATACATTATTATTTTTATCATATACAATATTTTTTATTTTACCTATTATATTTCCTTTACTTTCTCCAGCTACTGTTGTTGATTCCCAAACCAAATCTGTTTCACTGTTACAATAAACACCATCTGGTAATTTTATAGAACCTTTTACGTTGTTTAAAGCATTTCCTGAAATATTCTCAACAGCTAAATTCATATGTACATTCATTCCTAAGTTTATTGTTTCTTCTTCGAAGAATGAACTTGATATTGTTAATTTTAATTCCGCTGAATTTACAGTATTCTTTATTGTACTAACATTTATCTCTTCCATATCATCTGCAGTTATTACTATATTTCCGTAAGTTTCTTGTCCTTCTACCTCTGAAGCTACTACTTCATAATATAATATTACACTATCTCCGTTAGCAATAGTATCAATAGTATTAAAAGACTTTTCATTTGTATCTAATTCTCCATACATATGATAAGTTTTAATTGAGTCTTCTCCAACAGCTGGATCCATAACTTCATATGCAATTAAATCATATATATTACCATTTGTTTGAGTTGCCTTAATATTTACGTTATTTAGGTCTGAACCGGTATTATTTGTCACCTGCATTGTGTATCTAATCTTTTGACCTTCGTATACAGCTTGTCCATCTTGTAGTTCATTTCCACCAGATACTGTAGATATTGCAATTCCAACATCATTTGCTTGTCTTGATACAGTATTTGCTAAAGCTAATATATTATTTGTAATAACTTCTTCTGTTTTGGCTCCTATTGTAGAAGTTTGCGTATTTATACTTCCTAAATATGTATAAGTTACATCTGTTTGAGTATACATACTCTCGCCATAACCTATATTTTCAGGCACTGTAACCTGATACTGCATTCTAATACTTTGTCCCACTGCTATATTGTCTATTTTTATCATGTATGAGCTTGCATTTGTATAATCTGCAGTCCATGAACCGTCATCTTGAATTGCTTCTATGTTTGGTGAATATAAAACTTCAGCCCTTGTATTTGTATTGATTCCTTGAAGCAATGTTGTATCTAATGTTGCACCGTTTACTCCTTTTTTAGGTATTCTTCCGATAATTGTAACGTTACTCATATCTGTATCATAGTTGTTTACCACTGCTGTACTAACTGTTGCCGTAGTTGAACCACTACCTAAATTTAAATTTCCCACTGGTACATTATTATCTATAGTGTATATTGAATCTCCGTTATTGTTATATCCTGATAAATCATTATATATCATTAATCCTGGTTTAGATTGAATATTTAATTCTACTGATGTGCTATATGTTCCCTCATTTCCATTTTCATTTGTATAAGTCATTAGAACATTAGTCTTTTGACTAGGAGTTAATACATCAATTTCTATATCAGCATTTATTACTAATGATAATTCATTTATATCTCTTGAATAATCAGTTTGTTCTCCTGATAAAGCAATTTGCATAACTTTTTCGCCATTATCTCTATTTAATAATCTTGCATATTCTACATTAAACTCATCTGCATTAATTTTGCTTATTGATTTTACAGTTAGATTAGATATACAACTTGGTAATGTTATTTCTACAACAGGATTTTTATACAAATCAAATTTTTCTGAATCTGTTTTTAATGTTGCTGTAAATTGAATATTTTCATTTTTTTGTAGAGATGATAAATTAACGTTATTAATATCTAATTTAGCTTCTGTTGTCGTATCTAATAAAGTTACTCTAGCCTCTCCAATTTCTTCTGAGATATTTGTAGTTACTTTTGTTAAAGAACTTACATTAGTAAACTGTTTTAATTGTTCTCTACTATATCCTGTATTACCTTCAATTCCTTTTTTATTCTTTATAGATAATGTTCCAACATTTACTGGTTTTGTCGTTGTTATTTTTAATGATCTTACAGGCATTCCATAAGTAATTACAATATTACCCGCTTCATCTACTGGAGTTTGAGCATCTATAACTGAAAGTAAAGTATTATTGTTATCAGTAATTGTTATAACCCCGTCTGTACCTAACAAATTGATTATATTGCTTCTATTAAAAGTAGTCTCTTGATATACTACTTTAGAACTAATATCATATTGATTTCCGTTACCATCTAAGAAGTTTTCTTGTTCTTCAGTAACCTCTATATTTTGGACTTCCTTTTCGCTAGAAATTTCAACTTCTTCTAACTCTTCATAAGTTGTTAAGTTACTACTATTAGCATATAAGAATCCTTTATATTTAGAATCTGCTGATTGTTTATTTATACTTACTGCATTCCCTATTGGGCTAACTACTATATTTTGATAATCACTTTTATCTACATTATTTTGAGTATATAATTTAGTAGACATTCTTGTATCTAAAGAAATATTTTTATTAGTAAATTCTACATTTTCATATTCATAAATAATTTTGTAAGTATTATTTTGTAATCCCCAAACACCTTTTGTATCATTATTTATTTGAACTTTTCCTGTTTCACCATTATATACTGCTTTATCATCTTCTATTTTATCTCCATTTAATAATACTCTTACAGTAGTTGGCTTTTGATTATCTAAAACGGGAACAGTTACTTCTAAACTTTCACTTTCTCTTGGTAGCTTATTATCTTGTACAGATGTAGTAATACTTTGCTCTAATAATACTTTATCACTTAAACTAATGTATTTATCTACATTTTGACTTAAAGTTACATCTGTAGAATGTCTCCAAATCATTCTTGTTTTTATTGAAGAAAATACTTCTTTATTATTTCCCTCTTCTTCAGAATAACTTCCTGTAATAGTTATTGTATTTTCTTTTTCGAAATAATCATTATCAAAATTATCTTGGTATTTAAAACTAATTGGTAGCATTATCTCAACATTATTCTGATAAATAATTTGGTTTAATTCAATTTCGTTTGTATCTGTAGATATATTTTTTACATATTGACTATTTACTTCATCTTTTAATATTGTAAAGTTTGTATTTTCTATCTTTATTTTTGCGTCATTTAAATACCCTTTATCTTTAACCTTTACATTTAAGATTAAGGTTTCTTTATTATCTAAATCATTTTCCTTGCTATGGACTTTCTGATTTTCATTCATAAAGTACGCATCAAACTCTACATTATTTACGTTTGTTACTACGTTTTGACTTTCTAATTCTTCATACGCCGCAAAAACTTCAAATCCTAAAAATATGAAATCTGTCATTGTAAGCGTTAATATTAGAAAAATAGTCAAAAGGATCTTTAAAATTCTACTTTTCATTTTGCTCCCCCTTATCTTGCAAAGATAATTATAATTTCTTAATATATATATTAGAGTTTTTTTTGCTTGAAATCAATATAAATATTTTCCATAGGAGGCAAATGTTACAAAAAATACATTCTATTGCTTTAGGGAAGGTCACTTTGTATCTTTTTTTACATTCTTTTTTAAATTTCCATTACAAATTTATTACAATTTCTTAGAAAATTTTATAAAAATCCCCTTAATTCTTTATTTGCGTAAAATTATAACCTATTTACTCAAAAAAAAACCTAATCTACTAAACTTTTTAGTTTAATAAATCAGGTTCTCTTTAATAAGTTATATTGTCATTATTTATTTCCTAAAGCTTTTCTTTTAATTAAGAATATTCCTACTCCTAATATTACTAATGCTATTACTCCAATTGATATTGGTAAAACAAATGCTAGGTTTGCACCAGTTGCAGGTGTAACAATAACTGTTTCTGCAATGTTGTCATCTGATTCTGTTCTTCCTGTACCTGGAATATAATTTCCTGGTGTTTCTTCTGGTTTAGAACCACCTGTTTTATCTAATCTGTTAATTTCTGTTTCGTTATCTATTGAGATATCTTCAGCTGTTGATAAAATCTTAGATACTGTTAAGTTTACGCTTGCACTTTGTGTTGGCTCTAATTTTTCATCGCTTAAGCTTTCCGTATATAGTATAGTCTTTTCTGTTATAGTAGAGTTTTGATCATTATATACTACTTCAGCTACTATATCTTTAATTTCATCTATCGTTCTAACTTCCCAATCAGGATTTAGTGCATTATCAAATGCCCAATCATTATCTAAGTAATCTATTATAGCTGTTGGAGTAATTGTTACAACGTCACCTTCCACTATTCCATATGTGTAGAAGTTTTCTGATAAGTAATCTAACTCACTTAAGTTTGTTGTTGTAATTACATATCCAACCTCTAATGTTGCACCTTGTATTAACTCATTGTCAATCTCAACTCTTACATATCCATTTTCTGGACTTGCAGTTTCTGATGGTCCCATATGAGTTAAATGGTTAGTTTCTCCTGTTACATTTCCATCTTCATCAAACGTTGCATCTACTAATACTTGTCCATTTGCAAGTGTAACTTTTACACTTCCGACTCTCTTAGCTAAGTCTAATTTTTGTCTTGCTCTTTCTACTATACCAAAATCAACATTGTTGATTTCATAAGTATATCTATCTCCTGAAGATGCTGTATATACGCTGTCATATTCTACACCAATTCCCATTGTAGGAGTTGTAGAATCCATTTGATGTCTTGTTATTTCAGTACTATTTGTTATTGTCTTAATCTCTTCATCTATTTGTAGTCTTGAACCTTTTGGTGCTTCTTGATCTTGGTTATAATTATCAATAGCATCTGTTTTTCTTGTATCTACATCTTCTTTAAACCATTGTTTATTTGTTTGATCTCTTGAACTATCATATACTGTTCCTTTATAGTTTTGTACTGTATATGTGTCATCTCCCCAAGTATATGTTAGAGTATAATCACCTGGTATATAATCTGTAATTAAGAAATCTCCATTTTCATCTGTTGTAGCAGTATATACTTTTCCGCTTCCTGTATTTTCTGTTAATGTGATTGCTACTCCTGGAATTCCTACTTCTCCTTCTTCATATGCTCCAGAACCTTGTCTTACCTCTCCTGTCATTAATTCTCCTGATGTTGAATCTAAGAAGACTTTACCAGATAATGTTCTTGCATCTGCAAGCTCTAACTTAAATCCTGGTGCTGAATCCGTATCATCTTGATAAGTTGCTTCATTTCCTGGAGTTGCATTTGCTGGGTTAGAATCTTTATCTATACCTGCATATACATTTCCATCTGCATCAAATACTGAATAAGAATTGATTTCCACAACATTATCTAGAACTTCTCCATCATTTAGTAAAGTAACTACTTGTTCTCTACTTAATTGGAACTCTATATAGATATCTGTTTGTGATTGTGGATCTAATCTACTATTAGTTTCTATTACTGTTTTCGCATATTGATCATTATATGTTGAATCTGTATGAGTAAGTTCTTCACCTGTTATACTTCCATTTTCATCTAATGCAGTTCCTGCTCTTAGAAGTGTATAATTACTATCATAGTAATCTACTATACTATTTATTTGAGTAATTAAGTTTGTAGATTCATTTCTTAAAGCAATTCTATATGTTGCATAAACTTTTAATTCTTTGCTTGGATCCTCTTCATTTATATATTCATAGTCTGCTTTGTAGATTGCTCTTGTATATGACATAGATCCATATTTATTACCGAATTTTACACCAACATTAAATCCGTCACCATATTCACCTTGATTTAAGAATCTTTGTGAATATTGATATACGTGTTGATATCCATTAACTGCAACTCTTACATTTTCCAAGTCTTTAATTAATGCCATATCTGGTTGTTCTCTTTCATATAAACCTTGGTTAATCCATTTTATTTCTTCCATACCATATGTGAAGTTATCCCAAATGCTATAACCTGTTTCGTCAGTATTTCCTGTGATTAAGTATTGTCCATTATTAATTAATGTTGCTGTATGTTCGTTTTTATCTAAGTTATAACTTAAATCATGAACTTTATTTCCATTTTCATCAAGTGTAATACCTGTATCTTCTGTTTCTCCACCTTCTACAGTACTAAAGTTCTTATTAAATCTATCTCTTACCTCTGCATTTTCTGCTGATTTAGAACCATTTTCTTCGTTCTCTAGATGTGGAATTACATTAGTATATGTTAATCCATCATATTCGAATTCGATGTAATAATTTTGTAGATTTTCAATTAATACATCCATAAACAAGTATGCTCCACCATCTGCTGTAGTTGTTTCCATTACAGTTTCACCTGTTGTTCTATCTTTTAGTCTTACTGTAATTCCGTCTAATAAAATATCTGCGTCATCATAATCATTATCTTTAAATAAGTCATTTCTATATGATTGTTTTCCTGATATTTTATCTACCCATACAATTCCTGATAGTTTTACATAGATTTGCTTATTTTCTATCATGAACTCTGTTGTTTCACCTTTTTTGATTTCTGTAGTTTGTCCCTCAGTTAAGAATTCATAACCATAATTTGGGTTTTGAGTTTCATAAGCTGTATAATGTCCTACTATTAAGTTTTCAACATAGATTTCACCATTTTCGTCTGTAATGAACTCTGTTGCTTCTTCTTTAGTATCTACATATGAAATAGTTCCGTCTTCATTTTGTTTTACATATTTTCCTATATCATCATTCATAATGTAGAATCCTACTCCTGGTAGTTTAAATTCATGGTTATCTTTATTAACTTTTACTATTCTTAAATGTCCTGTTGTTGGTATATCATAATCAAAGTTTATTTCTATAGGTACTGTAGTTGTATATGGTTCTCTTATTATCATATTTTGTAGATATCCTTCTGTTGCTTCTAGGAACCAAATATTTACACCTTTAACTTCCATTTGTGCTTTTCCTGTTATCTTAGTTATCTTAGTAACATTACCATCTATTGGTATTGAAATATAGAAGTCTGTTCCTGATTTTATGCCACTAACATCGAAGAAGTTTTCTGTTGTTCCTGAGAAACTACTATATAGTTTTTCAGATATAGCATTAGAATCTTGGTCAAATACATTAATCTCTGTTATTGTTCCACCAAAAGTCCAATTAAATGGTCCTATTCTCATGTAAGCTTTTCCATCTTTATTATATGCTACTACTTGAATATTATCTTTATTTGTATTATCTGTTACTTGATTTGAGCCAGAAACTTGATTTGCATAGTCAATTGCTGCTTGGTCTAGCCATGATGTACTTCCATGTGAACTTCCTGCAAATCCGTTATATAAACCTGCATGATATTGTCCAACATTATTCATCCAAGTATAAGCAAAGTTCCAAATAGCATTTTGTACTGGTCCTGAAGTCTTTTTTGGTCCATTATCTTGTGACAATATATATGCAAATCTAGCATTGTCAAAGCTATCTATAGTCTTTCCGGTATAATCTGTAGATTTTGTTCCTTCAATCCTTACATTTGATATAACTCTATAATACATTTGTGCTTTGGTTGACTGTGTATGCTCCACACAGAATATATTACTACTATTTAAATATTGACTTCGAGTTAATGATATAGTTTGCCCTACTTGATATGCATTTGATATTGTTGAAATTCCTAATATTGCAAGTATTGTAATTGCTATGGTAAGTACTATTTTCTTTAATCTACTCATCTGAACTTTTCCTCCTTTCCTCTATATTTCCTCTTTATTTTTTTTGTTTTTTCTTATTATTACAAAAGCTATAATTCCTAAAACTGCAACTGTTGCTATAGCTCCACCGATGTATACTGCTCCACCAGTTCTAATTCCTAATAGAACATCTGCAGATCCCATATCGTTTTCTCCATTTGTTCTATTTCCTGGTGTTGAATTACTATCTGCTAAACCTAATTCATTATAAGCTTCATCTATTTCTGCTGTATTGTTAATTAATCCTACGTTATTTTCTGTCATTGCCTTTGTTAATGTTAATGTTAATTCTCTTGATTCTCCTGGTGCCAATACATCATTTGCTATACTTTCAGTATATAATCCATTTCCTGTTTGATACCAATCCTTATTTAGTTCTGAACTAAATGTTAAATCACTTGGCATGTAATCTGCAATTCTTCTAACATATCCGTCGACTTCTCCTACGTTGCTTACTCTAATCTTGTATTCTATTAATACTGTTGCTCCATTTACTCTTTTTGCATCAAGTTCTGCTCTTGCTAATGTCTCATCATTATACTCTCTTACCGTACTTCCACTTGAATCTTGTATAACTATTCTGCTAACAAATTTTTCAAGTTTCAAATCAAAGTTTTGTAATTTTACAAATCCTACATTAACATCAGAAATATTTCCTTCATCCATTTCTAGAATATCTGTTGATGCATATTCTTCTGTTTGTCCATCTATAGTTAATTCTTTCATGATTGCATCTGAATTATTTGATTCACTTACGCCTTCAGCTTTATATTTTGTTAAAGAGTATGCTGCATCATCATAATCAAATATTACTATGTATTGTCCATTTGCTATGTGATCTAATACATATACACCATTTTCATTTGTTGTAGCTTCTAGAGTACTTCCGTCCTCTTTCTTTACTAAATTATTTGTTTGTGTATTATATAAACGAACTTTTACACCATCTACTAATCCTTCATTACTATCTTTTTGTCCATTAGCATTTTCATCAAACCATGCAACACCTGTTATAATTCCATCTCCATTTGCTACATCATTATTGTTTGAACCAGTATTATCATCAGGTTGTTCTACATTGCCTGGGTTTTGATTTTCATTTGCTTCTATTATATGAGTTATTTCTGAAGTAGCTGCTACTCTTTCTGCTAATACCTCTGCATAAGCCACATTAGTTATTGCTTCTGCCTCTGTTCTTCCTTCTGAATAGTTTACAACTGTCTCTATCTCTATATTGCTTTCACTTCCTGCTGCTATATTACAACGAATTTCCAAATTATTCTTTTCTTTTAAATCTGTAAGTTCTTCTCCATCAAGTGTAACTTTTGTTACAGATAAACTAGCTGGTATTTCATCTTTTACAATTAGATCATTAATATCTTGTGTACCATTATTTTTAACATTAATAGAATATTTTATTGTATCTCCTGCTTTTACATAATCTCCATCTGGTTCTGCTGCCATTGCTAAACTTATATCTACTTTTCTTACATTATCTGTTACTTTATTTGAACGATATTCTTCATTTCCAACATTTGCATTTACAGAAAAACTAATTGCTTCTTCTTCACCAACTTTATTAATTTTTAAGTCATAACTTAATACTTTGTTTTGTCCTGGTTCTAAAGAACCTATATTTAGCTCATCTTGATATTCAATTTGCTCAACTTCAGGAATATCAGCATTATTGTGAGTCAACTCTTCTTCTGTCACTTCTACAGGCTCTGTTGAGACTAAATCATCTCCACTTCCTGTTGTCATTTCTAATAAGTCTTCATCAGAAACATCTTCTGATTCCATTCCTGTAATTAAATTTAATCTTGAAACTTCTAATGACTCTGGTAAATTAGTTTTTACTGTTATATCATTTTGAGTTTCATTTGAAATATTCTCTATTATTGCAAAATATTGTACATTTCCTGTTTCATATAAATCAGTATCTCTATCTGTTATTCTCTTAACAGTAAGACGTATATTTCCGTTTTCTGTAACTAAGTTTGATTCCTCAGATTCTTTAGTTACATCTCCATATGTTATACTTGACTTATTTACTAAATTTGTTCCTGCTTGTGTATCATTATTTACTCTTACTTCATATTCTTTTGTTACAACTTCTCCAACACTTAAAGAATCAATTGTATCTTCATAAGCTGTGCTGTCCAATTCATCATAATATGAAGATCCTGTGTATTCAAAATTTGCTTTTGGTGTAACTAATGTTGTACCTTCTGGTACAGATCCTCTAACTTGTACATTATTTATATCAACACTACCAACATTAGATACTTCTACTTTATATTTAATTACCTCACCATTTTTTACTGTTGCACCATTTTGCTCATCTGTTCCTGCTACACTTGCTGTTAGTCTTGCCTCCAAAATTGGCCCAACCCCTGTTTCTAATTCAATTTCTGTAGCTTCCATTTGATTTGTAGCTTTTGTTAACGAATTTTGATAATTTACTGTATAATCTTGTTTTGCTTCTTGATTATATTCCAAAGAAGCTGGTACATTTGTTGTATATGTAGCAAGTATACTTGTTCCACTATCCATTGTAGGTACTTCGATTAAATATTTTCTAACTTTTGTACCATCTGTTATACTTTCTTGCCATCCATTTTCTCCGTTTTGTAAATCATCTGTCGCATTTTCATTTTCAGTATAATAAACTTTTGCGTTTTCTACACCTTGAACATCAAGTCCTTGAATTATATCTGTATCTATATTATTTTCGTTACTTCTTGTTGGGAACGTTCCTAAAACTTTTACATTCTCCATAGTATTTTCGTTATTATTTATTACTTCTATTTGTGTTTGTAAGTCTTTTTCTTCAGAACCTCTATCAAGACTTACTACCTCTGTTCCTTCTTGTCCTATTGTTTCAACACCTAAATCAGAAATAGAATGAATTACTGTCATATCTGTTGGTGCTACAACTCTTATACTATTTTCTGCCGCAACTACTTCTTCTCTGTTCTCAATTGTCATCGTAACTTTTCCATCTTGTGTTGCAGATTTTCTATTTACATCTACTGATGCATTTATTACTAACATGGCTCCATCTATTCCAGAATCCTTGTAATTTGTTTGCTTTCCTGCTAACTCAACTGTTATTGTTCTTCCATCAACCCAATAATTAGCTATACTTAATTCTGTTTCATATACTAGATCTATACTATTTATTGTAATATTTTCTACTGGTTCTGGTAGTTCAAATGTAATTCTTGGGTTTTCGTATAAGTTATATTGTTCATTGTTGCTTCTTAATGTTGTTCTTATTTCAACATCATTTGATACTACTGTTGACAAAGTATCTTTATTTACTGCTAAAGTTGCTCCTGTATTTGATTCTTCTAATTTTATTGTTGATTCTGAATTAGCTGTTACTCCAGTAGAATAATCAATAGTTACATTTGTTACTAATCCATTTGCATCTTTAACATTTTGTTCTTCTCCAGCTTTTATTGTCTTAGTATGTGTAAATGCTAAATCTCCTTCAGCTATAGGGGTTGTTGTTCTTATCTCTAGGCTTGATGGTTCTTTTCCTGAATAATCAACAACCAAATTTCCATTTTCATCTACTTCTGTTTGTGAAGTTATTATTCCTAATACCATTCCATTCTCATTTAATATTGTTATAGTTCCATTTTGTCCTAATATTTTATCAAAACTTTCTTTTGAAATACTTGTTTTATTATAAACAACATTTGCTCTTCTTGTTTGTCCATCATTTAATGAGTAGAAACTTGCATCTTCTTTTAATGAAACATTTTCTTCGCTATTTGCTAAGTTTACCATTATCTTTGTTGTAGTTTCAAAACTTCTATCTAAAGAGGCATTTATTTTTCCTTTATATATTGTTCCTTCTAATGAAGTGTTACTAATTTGCATTAAAGCATCTTTTTCTTCATTTCCAATTTCTACTGTATTAGAAACTTTAATTTCCTTATCATTATATAATTTTACTGTTTCTTCTATTGGTAATTTGATGTCTTCTAAATTAACGTCTTTATTATAAACTAAAGTTAATATTACATTTTCACATCCTGATTTTTTCCATAAAATCTTATTATCTTCATTTGGTTCATTTGTGAATTGCAAATTAACACTTTGTTCATCAGACTCATATTCAAAATGTGTCATAGTATTAAAATTAGCTTTTGTAACAACTTCTGGAGTATCTTCGTTTTCTGGTAAAGTTACATTTGCATCAATTTCTTTTATTGGATAATTATTTTCTTTTAATCCCATATTCATAGAAATTTGTATAACTCTTTTTTCTTCACCATTTACTTTTACAATTTTATTTGTAATTAACTCCATTGTATTCTCTACATTATCTTCGTTGTTGCTTTCCGCATAATCTAATTTAACTTCTCTTGTTGCATTTATATTTATATCTTTTTCTGTACTATCCTTATAAATACCTGTTAGTCTTAGTTCTGATACCGCACTTAATAGTCCTGCATCTAAATTATCTTTTTTTACAGGTTCTATTTCTACATCAAAACTAGCTGTACTTCCAGCATTTATTTGATTTAGTGTTATTTTGTTTCCTTCTATTTTATTTACAAATTCACTACTAGAATTTTTTAATGTAAAATTACTATTTTCTAAAGTAATCTCTCCATTAAAATATCCTTCATTTTTTACTGTAACACTTAATGTTAAAAGATTTTCACTTTTTAGTTCTGCTGTATATTCTATGTTTCTATGATTAGTTGAAACACTTTCTGCAGCCAAACTTACAAAGCCCACTCCAACATAAACAAAATTAATCATTGTTAAAGTGATTAATAACAACATTACTGTTACTAATTTCATAATTTTCCTTTTCATAATAAACCTCCTTAGTTTATAATACCTCTACTTACTATTATAACCTTTTTTGTCAGATTTTTCAAGGTCTTTGGGAACTTTTTACAACTTTTTATGTAAATTTATTTTATAAGATAAATTTTCCTTTACGGAAGCTATTTTTTCAATGTTTTCATATTCTTTTATTAAAATATTTCATTTATATTTATTTTTTATTACATTTTGTAACATTTATATTTTTTGCCTAATATTATATTACATAGATAATATTTGCTTGCATATATTTAATTAGAGGTGATTTATTTTGGACGATAAATTTAATATTGATCAAAACTCATTAAATAAGCTAAATGATATGATAAAAAATGGAAATGTTTCAGAAATTCTTTCAAAAATTCCTCCTGATGTAATGCAAAACTTTTCTACAATGATGAATAATCAAAATAGTAATTCAAGTAATGGCAATAATAATGAGAAAGTTTCTAACAATTCAACACAAAATTCTTTTGACTTTAGTAATATTGATATGAATACAATTATGAAAATGAAAAATGTAATGGAAAAGATGAACAATACAAATGACCCAAGGAGTAATTTGCTTGCTTCCCTAAAGCCCTATCTTCGTGACAACAAAAAAGAAAAGTTAGACCAATACGCAAATCTTATCAATTTTGCTAAAATTGCTGAAATTTTGAAAAATGATAATAAGGAGACTAAATAATGCCTATTTTTCCTTTTTCTCCATTCTATCGCAATTATTATAATTACTATTATCCTCATTATTACAAAAATAATGAGGATATTCGAAATGTAGAAAAAAAAGAAAATAGTCTTAATAATAACACCATTAATCTAGAAGAAAGACGTGACAATTTGGAAAATAAAGAAAATAATTCAGAAAATAAAAGAAAACATAAAAAAAAATCATCTAGCTATAATTCTTTTGCTAATATTAATCTATCTGCTTTACTAGAATCTGATTTAAATTCTCCTATTATAGAAATATTAGGTATAAAACTATATTTAGATGATCTTATTATAATCGGTTTACTATTTTTCCTATACAATGAAGGTGTACAAGATGAAATCCTTTTTGGTATCTTACTGTTACTATTATTAAGCTAAATTATTCTATAACTATTTTGTCATCTACAACACTAAGATATGCTTGCTTATGTAAAGGCTCTTCATCTCTATTTATCTCCTTTACTATATTTGCAATTCTAACTTGTACTGCATCAAAAAGACCTGCTGCAATAATTGCTTGCTTATTTCCTTTAGCCCCTGCATGTGCTAGCCCTCTTAGAGCTCCTAGAACAACAATATTGTCTGAAGCTATTACTTCTGCTCCTGAATTCACATCTCCTAAAATTACTAAGCTTCCTTCTACTTCCATTTTTTGTCCAGATCTTAATGAACCTCTATGGAATTTTGTTTCTGACATCGCTATTTCTTTATCAAAAGTTCTCTTGATGCTAGAAAGTCCTAAGCTTTTTGGCATATCAAAATCTATTTCAACATCAATTTTATCTTTTATTATTGCTTGTATTTGGTCGATTTCTTTGTTTTTTAATATTTTACCTGTTACTCTTATCGGTGTTTTTTCGTCTTTATATAACTTTTTTAATTCTGGTAACTTTTTTCTTAATGTATAAATTATTTCTCCCTGTTCTGCATTTTCATCTAACTTTATTACAATTTCATCTTTTCTTAAGTTTATGCTTACATAATTATTCTTCATTTTTACATCCTTCCAATTCTTTCTATTTACACTAAAAATATAATATAGAAATTTCTTATTGTCAATATTTGTAATAGAATTTATATATGCTTTATTATAAAACTCTAGCTATAACTGCTAGAGTTTTATTAGTTCATTATTTGTACATATGGTTCTGCTGTCATATCTTCTTCAATTGTCTCTACATTCATTCCGAAATATTCTTCCATAATATCTCTTACTACTTCTGCCGTATAGTTTCCGTGTCCTCCATTTTCTACTATAACAACAATTGCTATCTCCGGATTTTCAAATGGCGCAAATCCAACAAACCATGCATTTACTTTGTTTCCCGCTGCCTCTGCTGAACCAGTTTTTCCTCCTACACTAATTCCAAAATCCTTAAATCTAACATACGCTGTACCTGAACTATCCTGTGTAACAGATTCCATACCAGCAAGAACAGCATCTAAATAATCTTGATTTATATCAATATCTTCTACTTGTTCTTCTTCTATTCCTAATTTTTGATTTACAAAACTTTCTATTTCTTCTCTTGAAACTTCTGACCCATCTGACCTTCTTATAGTTCTAACTATAGTAGGATCTATTCTATTTCCTCCATTTGCTAATATACTTATATATCTTGCCATCTGAACTGGGCTAAATGAGTTATCATTTTGTCCTATCGCTGCTTGTAATGTATCTGCAGCATACCATGATGGATCATTAGGATGTAATTCCGCCTTTGTTTCAGGACTTGCTACTGATCCAGATGCTTCACTTGGTAGTTCAACACCTGTTTTACTTCCTAATCCAAAATATTTTGCAAATCTCGCTAAAGTATCTATTCCCATTCTATCTGCTGTTTCATAGAAGAAATAGTTACAAGATTTTTCAATAGCTCCTGATACATCAAGCCAACCATGCCCTCTGTGATAATCTGTATAATACCAACATCTTGGTTGAAAATCTCTATATTTTGTGTATACACCTGTATCATTTATTCTTGTCTTCAAATCTATAGCTCCTGATTCCAATCCTGCTATAGCAGTTACCATTTTAAATGTAGAACCTGGTGAATATGAGTTTTGAACAGCTTTATTTACTAATGGGTGTGCTGAATTATTATTGTAATTGTTCCAGTTTTCTGTACTTATACCGCCTACAAAGTCTGCTGGATTATATGTTGGATAACTTGCCATTGCAAGTATTTCTCCACTGTTTACATTCATTACAACACAAGCACCCGCATTTGTATCAAATCTTTGTCCAAATCCTCCACTTGATATTTTTTGAATATTTGCTGCTAATGCTTCTTCCGTAACCTTTTGAAGATTTGCATCTATTGTAAGAACGACATCTGATCCTTCTACTGCTTCTTCTGAAACGTATTCAGCAGTTGTTGTTCCATCAACAGCCATATCTATTTGTTTTGTTCCATTTTTTCCTTTTAAGTATTCCTCAAATACATATTCTATACCAGTTTTTCCTATAATATCATTTTGGCTATATGTATCTTTTCTGGTTGCATATTCTTCACTGCTTATTTGTGAAGCATAACCTAAAATATGTGCCGCAAGTGTTCCTGAAGTATATTCTCTTACTGGTTTTACCGAAATATTTATTCCTGCAAACTTATCTGAACTCTCACTAAACTCTGCAACCGCTTCTCTTGGAATATTATCTGCTATTGTGATTGACTTTGTACTACTATATCCTTCTATTGATATTTGATATCTAATTGCTATTATTTTTCTTATTTCTTCAATATTGGTTGTATTTGTTATCTCATATTTATCTACAAATTCATTAAAAGCATCTTCTGCACTTATATTTTCGTCTAAGTCATTATCATCTTTCCATTCTGCTAATTCCTCATCTGATATTGTAAATGTATATGGATTAATACTAATAGGGAAAGAGTCTGGATAAGAAACTCCATATTTTTCAAGAACTTGTATCATATTTAAAATAGAAATATTAAGCTCATTATCATCTATTTTTGTTTTATACATCTCTAACGAGAACTGCATGTCGGAAGTAACTAAAGTCGCTCCTGTTCTATCTAAAATCTCTCCTCTTGCCGCTTCTAGTGTACTTTCTCTTGTTAGTCTTGTATTTGATTGTTCTCTATATTCTGCTCCATGCACTATCTGAAGGCTAAATAGTCTGATAATCAATACTATTCCTATAATATAAACAACAACTGTTAATAAATTGAATCTAAGATTTATATTAGCTTTTTTAGGCGTTCTGTTTCTTCTTATCAAACCATCACCTTCTTCCTTCCTTAACTATTTCTAAAAATATCTTGTTAAAATTTTATTTCCTTTATATTCATTTTCTATATAATATCCTGCTTTTTGTATCAATGGATATAAAATGATAGTTAAAATTAAGTTATATACAATCTCAATTAACAGTATTTTTAAAAAGCTCATTATCTCAATACTTATTGATAAAAACATATAATCTAATAAATAATTTAACACTTCTACTAGAAAAGTAGAACCAAATACCATAAGCATTATTGTCATTCTACTATCCTTTGAAAAGTTTTTATCAAATACACCTGCTAAAAAACCTATTATTCCTAATGTTACAGCATTTATTCCGACTTGAGTACCTAATAACAAATCTAACATTAATCCTACTGCCACTCCATAAATTGTTCCAACAGTTCTACTTGCAAATAATCCAATAAACAACACATATATAACAAATAAATTTGGCATAACTCCCGCAATATTAAACCATGTAAAGAAGTTTGATTGAAGATAATATATAATTAATCCGTACTAAAACTAAAACTATATTAATAACTAGTTTTTTCAATTAATTCACCTCTTTATTGATTTGTAATTACAAGTACTGTATCTAACTTATCAAAATCTACTGCTGTATCAATTACTGCATATCTATCTGTTATATTTTGTGCATTTTCTACACTTCTTACTGTTCCAACATGAATTCCTTTTGGATAAATTCCTCCAAGTCCTGAAGTTTCAACACTATCACCTTGAATAACATTAGCATCTGTTGGTATATACATTCCTCTTAAAGTAGAATCCTCTTCTAAAGTTCCTTTACATACTATGCTATCACTAGTTGTACTCATTATACAACTTACAGAGCTTGCTGTATCTATAATTGTTTGCACTTTTGCAGTATCATTTGTTACAGAAACTACATGTCCAACTAGTCCTTGATCACCTATTACTGTCATATTCTCTTGTACTCCATCATCACTTCCGATGTTTATTACTATTGTTTTTGAATAATTACTTATTTCTTTATTTATTACATATCCTGGTACTGTAGTATATTCTCCATATTTTTCGCTCAAATTTAAATATTCTTGTAATGTTTCATTTTGTGTTTTTATACTTTCAAGTTCTCTCAATGATTGTTCTAATTCACTATTTCTCTGTCTTAATTCTTCATTCTCTGCTTGCAAATTATTGATATCAGTAAAAAATGTACTATTTCCACTTAATTTATTTTTTAAATATGTTAACCCATTTTGTATAGGCATAACTAAATTAGTTGCAGCATTTTCAAAAAAGCTACTATTACTTTCTCCATTTGAAAATATTACAACTAAAATTAAAATTATAATAGTAATAACAATTCCTATAATTCCACTTTTTTTCTTTCTATACATTTTTTACTCCTTGTCTTTATCTTCTATTATTTCTTGCATTTACAAGAACTCTTCCTAATCTTTCTATATCCTCCAATGTTTTTCCTGCTCCCCTAACCACACAATCTAATGGTTCATCTGCTACGTAAACAGGCATTCCAGTTTCTTTACTTATTAGTTTGTCCAAATTTTTGATTAAAGCTCCTCCTCCTGCTAGAACTATACCTTTTTCCATGATATCTGCAGCAAGTTCTGGTGGAGTTTTTTCTAATGTCATTTTTACTATTTCTACTATTTTTGAAATTGATTCTCTCATTGCCTCTTCTATTTGTGTAGATGTAACTACTACATTTCTTGGTAATCCTGTGCTTAAATCTCTTCCTCTAATTTCCATAGAGTTTTCAGTCATAAGTGGCATTGCACATCCTAGTTGTATTTTTATTTGCTCTGCAGTTGTATCTCCTATTGCTAAGTTTAACTCGCGTTTTATATAGTTTACTATATCCTCATCAAGCTCATCTCCTGCTATTCTTAAAGAATGACTTACTACTATTCCACCTAAAGATATAACTGCTACTTCTGTTGTTCCACCACCAATATCAACTATTATATTTCCACTTGGTTCACCAACATCTAATGATGCTCCAATCGCTGCTGCCATAGGCTCTTCTATTAGATATACTTCTCTTGCACCTGCTTGCATTATAGCTTCCTCTACCGCTCTTTCTTCTACTTCTGTTATCCCTGATGGCACACCAACTACTACTCTTGGTTTTCCTATATTATATCTTTTTCCTACCTTGGCAATTATGTTTTTAAGCATTAATTGTGTTGCTGTAAAATCTGCTATAACACCATCTTTCATAGGTCTTACTGCACTTATTTGTTCTGGTGTCCTACCTAGCATTTCTTTTGCTTCTGTTCCTGTTGCTACAATATTTCCTGTTCTTTTATTTATTGCAACTACAGATGGTTCTTTTAGCACAATTCCTTTTCCCTTTAAAGCTACTAAAAGATTAGCTGTTCCCAAATCAATTCCAATATCTTTTGATCCAAATGTAAATAATTTCATAACTCTAAGTTCCTTTCTTTAATTAAGTTTTTTCTTTATGTCTTTTTCCTTTGTTCTTTTAAAGCAAAATTAGTAAAGATACTTGTATATTTCATATTTCCAATTATTATATGATCCATCATTTCTAAACCTATTAATTCTGCTGTTTTATATAAGCACTGCGTATATACTATATCTTCTTCACTTGGTTTAGGATCACCACTCGGATGATTATGCACCAATATGAATTTTGGTGCCTTCATTCTAATTGGTTCATATAAAATATCTTTCATAGGAATATCTACAAAATTAATTGTACCATTTGCTACATCTTCTATTTTCAATACTTCGTTTTTATTACTTAAAACAGCTACTTTTACTACCTCTTCTTTTTTAAAGCTTAAAGTGCTCATTAACATTTTAGCCAAGTCTTGTGGAAATTTTATGACTATTTTCTTATAGTTTGATGTTTTAAACATCCTAACAGCAATTTCTCCTATTGCTTTTAATTGTATTGCTTTTACTTTTCCTATTCCTTTTAGTTGCATTAACTCTTGAATAGTTAATGTATTTAAATAATTTAAGTTCTCAGCTGTTGTATTATTTAAACTAAGTAGCCTTTGTGCTAACTGCACTGCTGTTTCTTCTCTTGTTCCTGTTTTTATTATTATTGCAAGTAATTCTGCATCTGATAGCACTTTTTCTCCATACATTTCTAGTTTTTCGTATGGTCTTTCTAATTCTGGTAATTCTTTCATTTTCATAGACAAAATATATCAAATCCTTTCTTTTTTAGATTTCCCTATACTTTGCCCCTATTATATCCCTATAATTTTTTATAAATAAATACTGCAAGTATCATTCCTATTATACTTGATATATTAATTTTAAACATTAATCCAAATGTAATTTGAATTACACTTAAATCAAGTGTTATAGGTTCATTTAGTCCAAAACTTTCACCATATGATAGCCACCAAAGCCAATCAATTCTTGATGCTAATTCTCCTAATAAACCACCTACTACTATTCCTGATAATATAAATACTAATAAAATCCATACATTTTTTTCTTTTGTTGCCATTTTTTATCCCTCCAAAATTCTTTTCCTCTTACGGCTATTCATTTTACCACACAGGTATTATATATTGAATTAGCAAATTTTTCAAGTAAAATATGGTTATTTTTACAAGTTTAATAATTTTTTAATTATTTTCTTATCTATAACAAAAAAAGAGCATATAAAATAATTTTATACTCTCTTTTCTTATATTCTAATTTTTTTATATTAATGTCAAATATTACTCTTGTACCTATTGGTATATGTACTTCATTTTCTTCTACTTTAAGTAATATTATATCCAAAATATAAGGCAGAAGACTATATTCTTCCACCTTATATTTTTTGTTTAAATTAGTGAGGTATTTCACATTTACTTGTCTCATTATCATATGGTGAACCAAATCCTATTAAATCATTATCAAGATTTCCAATGATTACACCAAGATTTGTACTAGCTGCGTGAATCATTAATCCGTCATGATAATAAATTGAAGCATGTCGTGATCCATATGTTGCATGGTTTTCAATATTTGCTGGATCTCCCCAGAACATAAGGTCTCCGGCCTTCGCTTGTGAAAGATCTGTCTTAATACCATTTTTATTCTTAATATATGGATATTGCCAACTCATATCTTGGTCATCATCTCTAGTACCTGTCCTAAATCTTATTCCTGTTGCATTTGTTACACACCAAGCTGTTAATCCATCACATACAAATCCTGTTGGTGCTTGAAGTAATGCATAATCACAACCAACACGAGATAATGCAAGTTGCAATGTACGTTGACGTTGATCTCCAACAAGTTCAGGAATAGGTGCATTTTTTCCATGTCCACCTGGCAAATCTTCAAGAGTTGGTAAGTGCCATGTAGCACGTCCTTCTGCATCAAAATCGTATAATGAGCCAAATTGTGCTGGATCTGTCATCATTGGGTCTACCCTTGTACAATTCTTTATAAGTTGTCCTGTTACTGGATCTGCACAATACATTGAGCCATTTGCACTAAACCATCCACTAGTAAATGTTGTTGAAGTCAATTTCCACATTTGGGCTTTAGAACCATTTTCCTCATATTGTTCTACATTTGCTCCTGGCTCTGATGAGGCATTTGCTACATCCAAAAATTTTCCTGTTTTTGCATTTTCAAATCCTATATATCCTCCATCTAGAAGTTTTGGCCACCATTTTTGACATAAATCTCCATTTTCTTCCCATTGTTGTACGTTAGCTCCATTATTCATATCTCCATCTTTTACTTCTATTGGAAGTCCATACATACTATAAATTAAATATCCTTGATCTGTATACTTAATTCTAAATTTTTGATTGTTTTGATCATTTTTCACCCAAGTTAATATATTAACTCCCCAATCTGAACCTGCATGGTCTAAGTCAAGTGTTGTTCCTAATGCAGATTCGATTTCATACCATCCATCTTTTATAAAATTCTCTTTATTTACTAAGAATTTTTGTGATGATTTGTTTTCACTCTTCTCACTTACTTGTACTTTTGTTCCATTCGTTTCAGAATCACCCTTTATATCTAAATAAAGTCCACTCTCTTTATTTCTAAAAGTGATTCCTTCATTCCATCCAATTATCCATGTATTTGCGTCACTAACCGGTGTTGTACTACTTCCTGACTGGACAACTTTAGAACCTTCTTCAGTTAGCCATCCTCCTGATGCAACTGTACGAATACGAACTTCATTTTCTGCTACTCTACTTATCCAAAAACGTTGAGCTAAACTCCCATTCTCTTCCCATATTTGAAGTTGCTCGCCTTCTTTTGGTGTTGCATTATCTATATCTAAAGACACATCATAATTTGTTGCTTTCTTTATAGATACAATTCCTTCTGGTAAAAATTCTGTCTCTTCCAAATTAAAACGTTGTGCATCACTATTAATGTAATCCCACTGTTGCACATTTGTACCTTCACTAAGTATTCCACCGTTTATATCTAATGCTTTTCCTGAACACTTAGCTATAAAGTTATATGTTCCATCAGAATTTTTAACTATTTTCCATCTCTGTGCATCTGCTCCGTTATCTTCCCATTGTCTAATATTTGTTCCATTTTCTTGTGTTCCATTTTCTACATCTAGCATTAATGCTGAACTTACACTTGCAATTTTATAATATCCATCACCTTCATATGAAATATAAAACTTTTGGTTTGTTCCACCATTTCTATTACATATTTGAGCATTTCCACCCCAATCTAAAGAACTCCAGGCAATGTCAAGTACATAGTTACTATCTTTAGCAGAAGATATTATATATACTCCATCTTGAATTTCTTGAGATACATTATTGGGTATATAAAATTCTAGTTCATCCCAATTTATTGTTAATATCTTTGCAAAGGATGACTCACAGTTAATTATAATAAATAAAGTCATTAATATTAATAAACTAATACTTTTTATTAATACTTTTTTACTACTCATAATAATTCATCCTCCTTTGTTTCCAAAATACTCCTACATATAATTATACACCCAACTGCGGTTTTAGTCAATTTATGTTAACGATGCATGTAATATTCCTTACTTTTACTCATAACAATCATTAAAGCTTCCGGTTTACTCTTAGCGTAGGTCCCCTGTGAAACATAAGTTTCCACTGTTAAAAAATGCAAAGAATTAGCTGAAATATAAAATAATTCTTTGCATTTTTACTTTTTCTAATGGTGAATTTCAACTTTTGAAGTTTCTGCTTCGTAAGGTGAACCTCCTCCAAGCCATCCCATATAATATCCTGATACACTATATAAATCCACTCCTCCTAAACGTGCATTAATCATTATATCATCCTTATAATAAATTCCTGCATGATATGCTTGTCCATTATAATCAATCATTCCTGGTCCCTGTGCTACTTGTGGATTTCCAAAGAATACCAAATCTCCTGATCTAAGTTGACTTCTATCATATTTTATGCCATTACGTGTTTCTATTTTTTCCCACTGCCAACTTGCATCTTGTAAATCTTCTCTAGAACCTGGCCCGTTGTAGAACCAATCTCCAAGTGCTGTTGTATATGACCATGCCGTTAATCCATCACATACAAATCCTGTTGGTGCATGTCCTCCTTGATATTGGCATCCCAAACGAGAAAGTGCTAATTGAATCACACGTTGCCTACGATCTCCTGTTAATGTTGGAATTGGAGCAGATGGTCCTGTCCCTCCTGGTAAGTCTGATTCAACAGGTAAATGCCATGTTGCACGACCTTCACTATCAAAATCATATATAGAACCATATTGTGCTGGATCTGTCATCATAGGATCAACACGAGTACAATTTTTTACAAGTTGTCCCGTTACTGGATCTACACAATACATTGATCCATTTTCACTAAACCATCCACTAGTAAATGAGGTTGTTGTTAATTTCCACAATTGAGCCTTCGTAGAATTTCCTTCATATTGTTGAACATTAGCTCCAGATTCTGCTGTTCCATTAGCTACATCTAAGTATTTTCCTGAATTGCAATTTATAAATCTAACATATCCACCATCTACAATTTCTGCTTTCCATCTCTGACAAGCTGAGCCATTATCTTCCCATTGACGTACATTCGCACCATTTCCCATACTTCCATTCTCTACGTCAAATGCTAGTCCATACATTGTAGTTATAAGATATCCTTCTCCACTCTTAGTAAATTTGAACTTTTGATTATTTTGACCATTACTTTGCCACATATGAATATTAGTTCCCCATTCTGATCCTGCATTATCAAGATCTATAGAGGTACCTAATGCACTTTTTATTTCATACCATCCTCCAAGTAAATCTTCTTTTATTACTAAGAATCTTTGAGATACTTGATTATTATTTTTCTTCCACACTTGAACTTTTGTACCATTGTTGGTACTATTTTCATCTATATCAAGATATAATCCACTTTCTTTATTTTTAAAAACTATTCCATCATTCCATTCAATTTTCCAAGTATTTGCATCAGTAACAGGGGATGAACTATTTCCAACTTGCGCAACTGATGAACCTTCTTGTTTTCCTTCTTCTGTTAGCCATCCTCCTGATGACATTGTACGTATTCTTACCTCGTCATCTTTTACTTTATGAATTTCAAATCTTTGTGCTAAACTTCCATTTTTTTCATATAGTTGAACTTCTTCTCCACTTTTTGAGCTATTATCTTTTACGTCAATTACTTTATCAACACTATCTACTTTTCTAATAGATACAATACCTTCATCTATTATTTCTGTTTTTTCCAATTTAAAACGTTGTGCATCACTATTATTTATGTTGTATTGCTGTATATTTGTTCCATTTTCATAAATTGCCCCATTTACGTCAAGTGCTTTTCCTGAACATTGTGCTATAAAACTGTATGTATCATCTTCATTCTTAACTATCTTCCATCTTTGTGCACTTGAGTTGTTATTTTCATACTGTTGTATATTTGCACCTGACTCTGTAGAAGCTGCATTTACGTCTAATGCTTTTCCTGAATTTATATTTGTAATTTTGTAATATCCATTTTTTTCATATGAAATATAGAATCTTTGATTTAGCCCTCCATTTCTCTGCCATATATGTATATTAGCAGTATTATTTAAGGAAACTCCTTCCACATCTATTACATAACTATCATCTTTCGCACACGATATTACATATACACCATCTTGAATTTCTTGAGATACATTATCTGGTATATAAAATTCCAACTCATCCCAATTTATTGTTAGTATCTTTGCAAAGGATGTATTTGAGTCTATTATAATAAATATGATTATAAATATTAATAAACTAATACTTTTTATCAACATTTTCTTACTTTTACGCCACATAATCCATCCTCCTTTGTTTCCAAAATACTCCTATATTTTATTATACACCCAAACAGGCATTTAGTCAATTTATGTAAACAAGCATATGAGTAATTTCAACTTTTAGTTGAATTGTAAAAATTACTATGTTATATTAATAAAAAAGTTTAAGATTTAATTACCAAAATTTATATATTTAAATATAATACTATTAGTAGTATAATAAAATTAATAGTTATTTTAGGAGGTATTTACTTTATGAAAATAGAAAAATTGACGGAGGACAAAATAAGAATAATTGTCAATCCTTCAGATTTAGAACTGGAAAATCTGGACATGAAATCTATAATGACTAAAGCTATTGAACGACAAGGATTTTTTGTACATATGTTAGAAAAAGCCAAAGATGAAGTTGGTTTCAACACAGACGGTTGTAAACTTTTGATTGAAGCATTTTCTTCTTCAGATGATATTCTGGTATTTACTATTACTAAATATTCCGAAAGAGAATCTTCTAAAAATGTAGATTTTAATAGAAAACTTAAAGTAAAAAGAAAATGTCTAAATACAACAAATAAAGAAGCTATATATAAATTAAGAAGTTTTGATGAATTTTGTGATTTTTGTGAGTGCATAGCCAAAGAATATAAATTTGATATAAAGAAACTTTCTAAAAACACTTATCTATATTTATATAATAATACATATTACTTATTAATGAAAAATATAAATATAGATGATAAAGCAATAAAAAACTTTTATTCCATAGCATCTGAGTTTTTAGCTCCTGTTCATTATTCTAACAATTTTGAAAGCAAATTGTCAGAGCATGGAAAACTAATTATTAAAGGTAATTCAATCATTACTGGAATTAAATATTTTGTAAAAAAATAAGTCGGATAAAATTATCCGGCTTATTCTATATATATTTTTTAATAAACATAGTTTTGTGGATTATATGCAACACCATTTATTCTAACTTCTAGATGCAAATGTGGTCCTGTTGAATTTCCAGTAGACCCTACGGCTGCGACAGTTTGTCCTTGTGATACTTGTGTTCCCGTTCCTACATATAATTTGCTACAATGACAATAATAAGTTTGTACTCCATTTCCATGACTTATTACTAACATATTGCCATAAGAACCTTTATATCC